>NZLB01000092.1 GCA_002694075.1 Nisaea sp. | reverse complement strand
TTTCCCCTAAACACCGACCAAACGGAGACTTGCCATGAATATGATCCATAACCAAGACTTTGACATCCCCCCGGCCGACGCCTCTACCCTGGCCGGCAATACGATCATCGCCGGTCGCCAGCCGACCGATGAAGAGATCGCCGCCTTTCGGGCGCAGGCGCATCGTCTGCGCGCGGCTTACTTCGGCCAAGCGGTTCGCAACCTGTGGTCGGCGTTCACGCACCGCGTCAAAGCGGCGCGCGCGCGCAATCAACTGGCCGCGCTGCCCGACTACATTTTACGCGACATCGGCCTGTCCCGCGCCGAAATTCCCGCCGCCGTGGCCGGTGACCGGAGCCTACGGCGCCACAGTGAGCCTGCGGTGGCGGCGGTCGACTTGGCGTCCACCACGAAACCTGCCGAGGAAAAGCTCGCCGCCTAAACCGGCGCCTTCACGGCAAGTTGTTTCCAACCGACTTCCAACGGCGACCTTCGGGTCGCCGTTTTTTTACGTGCGCCAACAACAGTGTCGACCAGCCGTCGACATGGCGCCGCGCGACCGGCACCAAGCCGACGCGGCGATGGGCGAGCAGCACGCCGCGCTCCTGGTGGACCAACAATCCCGACAGAACGGCGCGGCCACCTGGCGCCAAATGGGCCGCCAAATCCGGCGCCATGTCAATCAAGGGGCGCGCCAGGATATTGGCGACGATCAAATCGAAGGGACCGGCACCGACCAAAACCGGATGGCGATAGCCGGCCCAGTGGACCGGCGTCAGACGCCGGCCAACCGCGTTACGCCGGCGATTGCGCGCGGTCATGGCGACCGCGTCGGCGTCATTATCAACCGCCCACAGCCGTGCCGCCGGCCACAGGCGGGCGGCGGCCAGGGCCAATATCCCGGTGCCGGTGCCCATATCCAAAACACGCCGACGGCGGCGGCCGAGGGCCAGCCGCGCGAGCATCGCCAAACAACCGGCGGTGGTGGCATGGCTGCCGGAGCCAAAGGCGGCCGCGGCATCGACGCGCAGGACCGTCCGCCCCGGCGGCGGCGGTGCGCCAAGATGGCTGCCGCGAATATGAAAACGGCCCACATCGATGGCCGGGAAAGACGCGCGATTTTCGGCCAGCCAATCGCGCTCGCCATGGTCCTCAATCCGCAAGACAGGCGGCGCACCGCTTGTCATGGCGCCGGCCAAACCCGCCTCAATCACCAGGCGATCGGGTTGTCTTTGGGTAAACCCCTCGACCACCATCGGCGTGGTCGCCGACGGCGCCAATGCGGTCGCCGTGCCGCCGCTAATCTCCATCACCGCCATGGTTTCAACATGAGGTCCGAGCACCGCTTCGACGGCCGCGGCCAAGGCCGCCGGCACCTCCACCGCGACGCGCCATAGCCCCGCCGAAGAGGCTGACTCCGACATCTCAGGGATAGCTGACAAAGCTATCGACGACCTTTTTGCGACCGGCTTTGTCGAAGGCAATGTCAAGCTTGCCGCCATCGACGGCGACGACATCGCCCATACCGAATTTCTGGTGAAAGACGCGGTCGCCGACGGCGAATTTTTGGCTTGGCTTTTGTTCCACCAGATAGCCTTGGCCATCGATGGTCGGCGCCGCAGTCGGTCGGTCGCGACCCCGCCGCCGGCCATAACCCGGGCCATGGCGTCGGTCACCGGCACCGGGATCGTCCCATAGATCGCCGGCGACCAGACGGCCGCTCAAGGTATCGACGTCACGGCCGCCGCCGTAAAGCCCGCTTTCACTCATGATCTCGACATGTTCGTTGGGAAGTTCCTGGACGAACCGCGATGGGATCGCGCTTTGCCAGAGACCATGCATGCGCCGATTGGCGGCGAAACTAATTTCCACCTGGCGCCGGGCGCGGGTGATTCCGACATAGGCGAGGCGCCGCTCCTCCTCGAGCCCGGCAGCGCCATTTTCGTCAAGAGCGCGTTGGTTGGGGAAAACCCCCTCCTCCCAGCCGGGCAGGAAGACGACATCGAATTCCAGCCCCTTGGCGGCATGTAAGGTCATCAAGGAAACTTGCGCGCCCTGGCTGGCGACGGTGTTTTCCATCACCAGGCTGATATGCTCCAAAAAGCCGCCGAGGGTCTCAAACTCCTGCATCGCGCTGACCAATTCCTTGAGGTTTTCAAGGCGGCCAGGCGCCTCCGGCGACTTGTCCTTTTGCCACATCTCGGTATAGCCGGATTCATCCAACACCGTGGCGGCCAGGTCGCCATGCGGCATATGGGTCGCCAAATCGCGCCAGCGCGCGAAGGTTTCGACAATTTCCGACAGCGCGCGCCGGCCGGCCGGCCGCAGCTCGTCACTGGCCAACAGCGTGCGGGCACAGTCCATCAATGGCCGTTCACTGGCCCGGGCCAGCGCATGGATCGCCTGCATCGTGGTTTTGCCGATGCCGCGCGCCGGCTTGTTGATAATCCGCTCAAAGGCCAGATCGTCGGACGGCTGATGGATCAGGCGCAGATAGGCGATGGCGTCACGAATTTCCAAGCGCTCGTAAAACCGCGCGCCACCGACCACCCGATAAGGCAACCCCAGCGTGATGAAACGTTCTTCGAACTCGCGGGTCTGAAAGCCGGCGCGGACCAAAATGGCGATTTGCTCCAAGGGCGTGCCGCGCCGCTGATGAGCCTCGATCTCATCGGCGACGGTGCGCGCCTCCTCCTCGCCATCCCACAGCCCGCGAACGATCAGCGGATCGCCCTCGTCGCCCTCGGTCCACAAGGTTTTGCCCAGGCGTTCCTCGTTCTGCGCGATCAACGCGCCGGCGGCCGCCAAGATACGGGTGGTCGACCGGTAATTCTGTTCCAGGCGGATCACCGCGGCGCCCGGAAAATCCTTTTCAAACTTGAGGATGTTGCCGATCTCCGCCCCCCGCCAGCCGTAGATCGATTGATCATCGTCGCCGACGCAGCAGATGTTGCGGTGCCCCTGCGCCAACAAGCGCAGCCACAGATATTGCGCGACATTGGTGTCCTGGTATTCATCGACCAGGATGTAGGCGAATTGCTGCTGGTATTTTTCCAGCACATCGGCGTTCTCCTGAAATAGCTTCAGGTTAAGCAATAGCAAATCGCCAAAATCGGCGGCGTTCAGGACCCGCAAGCGGTCCTGGTACAGGCGGTAAATCTCATGTAGACGGCCGGCGGCGATGTCGCCGCCATCGCCGGGCGACACCTTGTCCGGCGTCAAGCCGCGATCTTTCCAGCGCTGCAGCACCGTTAGCACCATGCGAGCCGGCCATTTCTTGTCGTCGATCCCCTCGGCTTGCAGCAATTGCTTGACCAGCCGTTGCTGATCATCGGCGTCAAGGATGGTGAAATTGCTGTTGAGCCCGACCAGTTCGGCGTGGCGCCGCAAGATGCGCGCACCCAGGGCGTGGAATGTGCCGAGCCAGACCTGCTCGGCGGCCGGGCCAATGATGGCGGCGACGCGCTCTTTCATTTCGCCGGCGGCTTTGTTGGTGAAGGTCACCGCCAACACATTCCAGGGGCGTGCGCGCCCCTGGTTCAACAAATGGCCCAAGCGAGTGGTGAGCGCCCGGGTTTTACCGGTGCCCGCGCCGGCCAGCACCAAGACCGGGCCGTCCAAACGCTCGACCGCCTCGCGCTGACGGTCGTTGAGCACCGACAAATAGCTGTCGGCCGCCGGCCCTGGGGCCATCGGCGCGGTCGGCGCCGGCGGCGCCGGTTGAAACGGGCGCGCCGCCGGTTCGTCGTCGCTATAAGAGAACAAATCGCTCATGACTCAAAGCTAACCCATCCAAGGCGCAATTCAACGCTGGCGGTGGCACGCCCGGCGGGCGTGCCTTCGGCGAGGTCGGGCGTCGGTGGGGTGGTGGCGATCCGGCCCGAATCGCCGGGCCTATTCGCCATGCTCCTCGGCCCGCTGGCGCAGCAAGCGGCGGTTATAGGCGCGCAACGCGTCGCGCTCCGTCACCAGGCCGCGAAGAACACGACCGGCGGCGTCCTCGACCACCGGAAGGAAAGCGACGTCGCCACGCTCAAACTGGGCGACCACCGCCGCCAGATCAGCGTCGGCCAGCAAAACCTCCGGGCAGGGCCGGGCCATTTCACCGGCGGTCGGTGCCGCCGTGACATCGTCCGCGGGCAAATCTCCAAGCTCAATCGTGCCAACCAGGGCACGCGCGTCGTCGACCACCATCACCGGCCCTGGGGCGGCGTCGCGCACGGCCACGCGTACCGCCGTCAGCGGGGCCGCACTATTGACTTCGGCTGGCGGCGGTCGCCAAAAGTCGACCGTCACCCCGCTGAGAATGGCGCTGTCATGCCCGCCGCTCAGCGGCACCCCGCGGCGCGCCAATTGGTCGGCGAAAAACGACGGCGAGTGGAAGGATTTGGTGATGATCGAGGCGATCGAGACGGCGACCATCACGCCCAAGGTGGTGCGATAGTCGCCGGTCAATTCAAACACCATCAAAATGGTCGAAATCGGCGCCCCCAGAACCGCGCCGGCGACCGCGCCCATGCCGATCAAGGAATAGGTGGCGGCGCCGGAATGCAAATCGGGAAAGGGGATCGCCGCGATCTGCCCGAAAGCGCCGCCCAGCATGGCGCCCAAAAACAACGCCGGGCTGAACACGCCACCACCGAAACCGCAGCCGACACAGGCCGCCGTGGCGACGATTTTCAAGGCCAACAGCGTGACCAACATGGACAGCTCGTAATTGGCGCGTAACGCGTTATCGGTCGCCTCATAGCCGACGCCTAATAGTTCGGGATAACGCAAGGCCATCACACCGACCAAAAATCCGGCGAAAGCTGGAAACAGCCAGGGCGGCAGGGGGCCACGTTTGACCAAGCGGCCGACGCCAAGCTCAATCGCGCCGGCCAGCCGCATGAAAGCGATGGCGACGGCGGCACTGGCCACCCCCAACAGGGCGAAGGCCGGAAACTCCCAAAACGAGCGGATGTCGCCTTCCGGCAAAATGAACGCCGGATAGTCGCCAAAATACATGCGCGACACCAAGGTGCCAGCGACCGAGGCCACCACGATGGGGGAAAAAGCCTGCAGCGCGTAATGGCCAATGACCACCTCGAGGGCGAAAAACACGCCGGCGATTGGGGCGTTGAAGCTGGCCGCGACCGCCGCCGCCACGCCGCAACCAAGAAGCGTGCGCGATTGCGAGCGAGTNAGGCNGAAGGGCCGGCCCAACCAACTGGCGATGGCCGCGCCGAAATGCACCGCCGGTCCCTCACGCCCGGTCGAGGCGCCGGACCCGATAGACGCGGCGTTGATCAGGGCGGTGCTAATGCCCTGACGCAAAGACATGCGGCCNGCCAGGCGGGCATTGGCCTCGATCACATGCGCGACGCCCTGCGGCCGGCCACCGGGCACGAAACGGTAGCTGAGATAGCCNATCAACAGGCCNCCGGCGGTGGGCGCCAGCAAGAGACGCCACGCCGGCAATTCGACGGCGCCGGAGGCCACGTTTTCATGGCGAAAGCCCAAGAAAAACAACTGGAAGAGGTCAATCGCCTCACGAAAGACCACCGCCCCGGCCGCCGCCGCNACCCCGACCCCCAGGGCCAAGAGATGCAACGCTAATTGCTCGCCACGCAAGGCCGGACGCGCACGATCGAGGAGGCGTGCCAGCCTATCCACCATGGCGTGCCTTAGCCTTTCCGGTCGAGGGACATGCGTCGGCCGGCTTTTTCCGGCCATGGCAGATCACGATGCGCCGCGGNCAACGCGGCGACTCGCGCCGCGGCCGCCGCCGGCAACGCCGCCGACCGGCGCTGGGTAAGATCCACATGCAGGCCCATCAACTCGGTGGTGGCGGCCAGGTAACCCNNGTCGGCATGATACATNTGATGAAAAAAGTGCAATCGCTTGGTGTCGCTGCCGAGGATTTGAGTGGTGATTCGCANGGNATCGTCGGCCACCACCTCGCGGTCGTAGGTGATATGGCTTTCCAGCACGAAAAANGAGGCCTCGGTCCGGCGGCGGTAGGCCTCGCCCACATCCAACAGGTCGAGCATGCGGTCGGTGGCCCGGTCAAAAGCCAGCACGTANTAGGCCACGTTCATATGGCCGTTGTAATCGATCCATCCCGGTTCGACCGTGACCTGGGTTTCCAAAGGGACGGCGGCGAAACTGCTTGGCGCTTCCATTGATTACGATACCCGCATAAAACCTCGTGGCCGGTATTGAAGGATAAAACCAGAAACGTGTCACGATTTCTCGAAACACTTGGGCGCCACGCCACCTGGTTCATGGCCGCCGGCTTCCTCCTGGGTTTATTCTTGCCGCCGGTGGCGGCCTTNCTGCGCCCGTTTTTGACCGTCCTGGTGCTGGCGTTGATGACGGTGGTGTACCTGCGCATCGATCCCCAGCGTCTCGCCGCCCAGGTGCGCGCGCCTGGCACTTTGGCGATGGCNGTGCTGTGGATCATGGTGCTCAGTCCGCTGGTCGCGGCCGGGGTCCTNNCGCTGGTCGATTTGCCGCCANCCCTCAAGGCGGCGGTGATCCTGTGGGCCGCCTCGCCGCCGCTGGCCTCGGCGGCGACGGTGGCGATGATTCTCGGGCTTGACGGCGCTTTGGCTTTTGTTCTTTCGCTTATCGCNAGCTTTCTGTTGCCGCTGACCCTGCCCCCCCTGGCGGCNGTCGTCCTGGGTCTCGAACTGGGNTTACAGCCCTGGACCTTGAGCCTGCGGTTGGCGGTGATGATCATCGGCACGGCGTTGGCCGCATTGGTGCTGCGCCGGCTGATCGGCGCGGCGGCGATTAAACGCCATCCCCTGCGGATCGATGGGCTTGCGGTGGTGTGTCTCTTTTTGTTCGGAATCGCGGTGATGGACGGCGCGGCNGAGACCATTTTCAAAAATCCCGCCGTCGCCGGGTTGTTGGTGGTNACCGCCTTNGCCAGCGCNGGNCTGATGATCGCGTTNGGCACGGCGATCTTTTGGTGGAGTTCGCGGGTGACCGCCGGGGCCATCGGATTCGTCAGCGGAAACCGTAATTTCGCCTTGGTGTTGGCCTCCGGCGGGGCCTGGCCGGCCGATTATTTCCTATATTTCGCGGCGATACAGTTTCCCATTTACTTACTGCCGTTGATCTTGCGACCCTNTGCGCGGTGGTTGACCGACGNGGACAAAGACACGTCNTGAAGCTGGNCAACGTCAATTTGACACAAAACCTTGTTAAGCGGACATATCTGAGTATCTTCCCCGCATGGTCATGAAATTGATTCGAGCCTCCCGTGAAAGCGCCCGCGCCCGCCGAGCATCCGTGGCGGCGTTGGTTGTGGCGGCGGCCTTGCTCACCGGCTGCGCGACCAACCCGGGGCCCCCCACCGGCGAATCTTATGATCCCTTCGAACCGGTGAATCGGCAAATTTTCGCTTTCAACGAAAAAGTCGACGAATTTGTGCTGGCGCCGGCCGGCGAGTTTTACCGCGAGGTGGTCCCGTCCCCGATACGCGACAGCGTGCGCGCTTTCTTGCGCCACCTAAGCACGCCCGTGATCCTGGCCAATGACATCTTGCAAGGCGACATTGAGGCCGCCGGCGCGACCACCGCGCGGTTTTTCCTAAACTCCATGACCCTGGGCCTTGTCGATCTCGCCGTGCTCAGCGGTTTGCCCTACCGCAAAGAGGATTTCGGCCAAACCCTGGGGGTTTACACCATCACCCCCGGCCCCTACGTGGTCTTGCCGTTGTTGGGGCCGAGTTCGGTGCGCGACGTTATCGGCCTCGTCGTCGACCGCCTCATCGACCCCTTGGCCTCGCCAGTCGATATCTTTGACAGCCAGCGTGCGGCGACCCAGGTCGGTCTGGCCCGTGGCGTCACCAGCGCGGTTGATTTTCGCGCTGTAAACGGTCGACAGATCGACGGACTTCGCCGCGATTCACTGGACTATTACGCCGCCGTGCGCACCATCTACCTGCAACGTCGACAATCGGACGTGTTAAACGGTGCCCTGCTGCCGAATGTTCAAGCCGGCCCTAACGACGATCTTTTCAATGAATTCGCGCCCAACGAGGGTGACACCGACCGTCAATCCGGTAAACTACCGGA
>NZLB01000091.1 GCA_002694075.1 Nisaea sp. | reverse complement strand
AGAAATGGCCGGGCTGGAAGTACATGTCGGGGACGTGATTTTCCAGGCTCAGGCTGAAATTGCCCTGTCCGTAGGCGAAATAGTCGATGCTTCCCAGCGCTGCCAAATGGCTGGTGATACGCGCCGCCTCATCGGGGTCGATACCGCCGTCGACCGATTCGGTGCCCGGCATTTTCAAGCCGAGGATAAAGTCCGGGCCGCAGGCGGCGCGGATCGCCGCCACAATTTCCCGCACGAACCGGCTGCGACCGTCGAGATCGCCGCCCCAGTCATCCTCGCGTCGGTTGGACCAGGGCGACAGAAATTGATTGATCAAATAACCATGGGCGCCGTGCAGTTCGACGCCGGCCAGACCGCAACCTTGCAGGCGCGCGGCGGTGGCCGCGAATTTCGTGATGAGGTCGTGGATTTCATCATTATCCATGACATGAGCGACGGTCCAACTGTAGGGGTCGGGACCGTCGGAGACGCCAGCCGGGGATTTGGTCGGGTGCCATAATTGCTGTCGTCCGGGGTGCCATAATTGGGCGACCATCAGCCCGCCCGCGTCCTCGATGGCGGTGCTGGTCGCGGTGAAGCCAGCGTTGTTTCGGTCGTCGAAACCGATCACGGTGGTCGCTTGGGCGACCGCCTCGGGGTCCACGGCGACAACTTCGGTGACCACCATGGCGGCACCGCCACGGGCGCGTTCGACCAGGAATTGTGTCCACCGCTCGGTGATCATATTGGCGGCCGCGAAATTGGTCACCGTCGCCGGTAGGCAGATCCGGTTGCGCAGGGTGCGGGCGCCAACACGGAGCGGCGAAAACAGATGGGGGTAGGGGCTGTCGGTCATACCGGCATATCCTCAAGACGGGGAAATTGACAAATCATAAGGGCCGCCCCGTCCACCCCCGCGCGATACACCGGGGCCGGGTCGGCCGCTTCGACAAAGCCACAGGACAGCGTCTCTAGTTCGGTCGCGTCGTGGATTACAGTGCCGCGCACAACCACGTGGTATTGGCCGTCGCCGGTGGCCGGTTCGGGGCCGGAAAAACTTTCCCCCGGGCCGGCCTGCACCAACCAGGCGCCCAACCCGTCGGCCTCGGGCGCGATGACAGTGATGTGATCGGCCGGTCCGGCTTCGGCCAACTTGCGTGTCGCCGTCGCCGGAACCCCGCCATAGCGCGTGCGTTGCCGGCCTTTAACCAGCAAATCGCGGCTTGCCGGCATATACTTGGCGCCAGCGTCCCAATAGCGTCGGAGCGTGAAATAGAGTAGGCCGTCGTCGCCGGCGGCCACTGGGCCATAGGGCGTATGTCCGTTGACGTAATGCAAGTCCAGAAAGCCGACGTCATGCTTGCCCAATCGGCCGCTGCCATCGACCACCAATTGGAATTGCGGGTGGCTATGAAAATGCGGCTGGGTAACCGCGCCCGCCGGTTGGTCCACCAGAAAACCCTGCGGCAGGCCGTTGTCGTTCCGCTCGTTGCCGGCCACGTATTGGCCGCGCCGCGGCGCCGCGCCGATGTAATCGGTCAGGATGTAGGGCTGGTCGTGGACCGAAATCTGACGCCGCGCGTCCGCCACCTCGTGCGCCGAAATATGCACGGCCATGATGAAACTCCTGGGTGTCCCCTCGCCTTTGATGGCATAGCGTAGAACAAAGCAACGGGTGAGACCAACCCCCGCATGTCGCGTCACCGGTTTGACCGCGGCCGGTGCCTTGCTAGACTGCACGTCGCGACGTCCCAGGCGGGGTCCGCCGCGGTCTTCACCCACAAGGAAATCAGTGATGGAATTCGATTATGTGATTGTTGGCGGCGGCAGCGCCGGCTGTGTTCTGGCCAACCGTCTGAGCGCCGATCCGGCGGTCACAGTGTGCTTGCTCGAGGCGGGCGGCGAAGATCGTAATCCGTGGATCCATGTGCCCGTCGGCTACGTTAAAACCATGACCGACCCGTCGGTGAACTGGTTGTTCTCGACCGAGCCCGAGGCCGGCGCTAGCGACCGCCGCCTGCCGATTCCGCGGGGCAAGGTTTTAGGCGGCTCGAGCGCCATCAACGGCATGCTCTACGTTCGCGGCCAAGCGCGTGACTATGACACCTGGTCGCAACTGGGTTGCACCGGTTGGTCGTTTGACGATGTTTTACCCTATTTCAAAAAGGGCGAGACTTGCGAGCAGGGGGCCGACGACTTCCACGGCGGCGACGGCCCTTTGAACGTCGCCTTGCCGACCGTCCGCTACCCCTTGCTGGACAAGGTGGTGGAGGCGGGCGGCGCGCTCGGTTACCCGACCCACCATGATTACAATGGCGCCTCCCAGGCCGGCTTCTCTTATTTTCAGGCGACTCAGAAAAACGGCCGGCGGTTTAGCGCCAAAACCGCCTATCTCAACCCTATCCGCAAAAGTCGCGCGAACCTCAAGATTGAAACCCGGGCCTTCGCCGAACGGGTGGAAATTGACGAAGGGCGCGCCCGCGCGGTGCATATCCGCCAACGCGGCCAAGCCCGCCGCATCGCGGCNCGNCGAGAGGTGATTTTGGCCGCCGGCGCGATCCAATCGCCNCAGCTCTTGGAATTGTCNGGGATTGGNGATGGCGCGCGCTTGGNNGATCTTGGCGTGACGGTGGTCGCCGACCGGCCGGGCGTGGGCGAAAACTTGCAAGACCATTACATCTCGCGCGGCACCTGGCGGCTGACCGGGGTTGAGAGCTTAAACCGCCTGACCCATGGCTTGCCGCTGGTCGGTGAAGCGTTGAAGTACTTCTTCACCGGCAAAGGCGCGCTGACCATGCCGGCCGGTATCGTCGCAGGTTTCGTCAAAAGCGATGACGCTTTGGATGAACCCGACATCCAATACCATATCGTGCACGCCACCTTTCGCGATCCCAACAAACGGGTGTTTGACGACTTTCCAGGGATCACCATTGGGCCCTGCCAATTGCGCCCGGAAAGCCGCGGCTCGGTCCACGCGGTGGCGCCGGACATGGCGACGGCGCCGCGTATCGCGCCGAATTTCCTATCCGACACTTTGGATCAAAAGGTCCATGTGGCCGGCCTTAAGATTGCCCGCGCCTTGATGGCGACTGAGGTGATGACGCCATTTGTGGTCGATGAACTGACCCCTGGGCGCGAATTGACCGATGACGCCGCCCTGTTGGATTACGCGCGCCGCACCGGCGCCACCGTTTACCACCCGGTCGGCACCTGCCGCATGGGCGGTGACGAGGCGGCGGTGGTCGACCCGCGCCTGCGCGTCAATGGGGTCGCCGGTTTGCGCGTTGTCGACGCCTCGGTGATGCCGCGCTTGATCAGTGGCAACACCAATGCGCCGGTGATGATGATCGCCGAAAAGGCGGCGGATATGATCCTCGCCGACAATAAATAAACCGACGCGGCGGGGGAGAGCGGCGATGAAATGGGCGCGGGTGGAACAGGCCGGCCAGGTCCACTTCGGACAAGTGCGCGGCGCACGGATTCTCTTAGGCGACGGGGACCCCATCGTCGGCCAATGGACGGCCGGTGTCGAGGTCGACCTGGCGTCGGTCAAACTGCTGGTGCCGGTTTGGCCGCGTACTTTTTACGCCGCCGGTTTCAACTACGCCGATCATGTCATCGAGCAGGCGCGCATCGCCGGCACCAAACCGAATATTCCGGAAAAGCCGGATATCGGCTACCGCGCCAACAACGCCTTGATCGCCAGCGGCGAAGCCATCGTCAAACCCACCGATGCCGGTGAGTTATTCCAATACGAGGGTGAGTTGGTCGCCGTCATCGGCCGCACCGCTCGCCATGTCAGCGAGGCCGAGGCCCTCGCTTACGTCTTCGGTTATACCATCGGCAACGATGTCAGCGAGCGGACCTGGCAGAACAGCGACCGCACCCTATGGCGGGCCAAGAACACCGACACCTTCAGCCCGATGGGACCGTGGATCGAAACTGACGTGGATCTGGCCGCTTTAACCACAACCGTGCGCCTCAACGGGCGTCAGGTGATCTCGTTTAAAACCAACAATATGCTGTTCGGGGTGGCCCGCTATATCAGCGCCATGTCGCGTTACTTGACGCTTTATCCCGGCGATGTGATTTGGATGGGCGCCGAGGGCGACGCCGAAAACATGGTGCCGGGCGACGTCTGCGAGGTTGAGATCAGCGGCATCGGCACGCTCAGCAACCCGGTCGTCGCCGAGGGGTGAGGGGCGGGCGCCGAAGCGCCCGCCACCGTTTTCTTTACGCGACTTCGAACAGGCCGGCGGCACCCTGACCGCCGCCGATGCACATCGTCACCACGACATATTTGACGCCGCGCCGTTTGCCCTCGAGCAGGGCATGGCCGACCAGGCGGGCGCCGGACATGCCATAGGGATGGCCGACGGCGATGGCGCCGCCATTGACGTTCAGTTTGTCATTGTCGATGCCGAGCCGGTCGCGGCAGTACAGCACTTGCACGGCGAACGCCTCGTTCAACTCCCACAGCCCGATGTCATCGACTTTCAGGCCATGCCGGTCGAGCAGTTTCGGCACCGCGAACACCGGGCCGATGCCCATCTCGTCCGGCTCGCAGCCGGCGACCGCGAGGCCGCGGTAAATGCCCAACGGCTGCAGACCTTTTTGGGCGGCCAGCTTGGCGTCCATCACCACCGAGGCGGAGGCGCCGTCGGACAATTGCGAGGCGTTGCCGGCGGTGATCGTTCCGCCCTCGATGACGGTTTTCAGGCTCTGCACCCCGTCCAGGGTGGAGGCTCGCACCCCCTCGTCCTGGGCGAGGGTCACCTCCTCGTGCAGGATGGCGCCGGTCTCTTTGTTTTGGATCGCTTTGACGGTGGTCATCGGCACGATTTCGTCGTCGAATTTGCCGGCCGCCTGGGCGGCGGCGACGCGGTTCTGGCTTTGCAGGCCGAATTCATCCATCACCTCGCGGCTGATGCCATAGCGTTCGGCGACCACTTCGGCGGTGTTCAGCATCGGCATGTAAAAGTCTTTCGAGCGCCGCAACACCTCGTCGTCTTGCAACATGTGGCGGTTGTTGTGCTCGTTTTGAACCAACGAGATGGACTCCAAACCGCCGGCGACCATCACCCCGAAACCATCCTCGGTGATTTGCTTGGCGGCGGTGGCGATGGCCATCATGCCCGACGAACATTGCCGGTCGATGGTCATGCCGGCGGTGGTCACTGGCAAGCCGGCGGCGACGGCGGTGACTCGGCCGACGTTATAGCCGGTGGTGCCCTGCGGCAGGGCGCAGCCCATCACGCAATCCTCGACCTCGGCCGGGTCGATGCCGGCCTTGGCGACGGCGTGGCTGATGGCGTGGCCGCCGAGCGCCCCGCCCTTGGTCATGTTGAAGGCGCCGCGATAGGCTTTGCCGATCGGCGTGCGCGCGGTTGAGACGATGACGGCTTCTTTCATGGTTTCTCTCCCCTCGAAAACGGCGTGACTCGCGGTGTTAGGCGAGTTGCCCATCCAGTTTTAAGTCAAGGCCCAAACCGGCGGCGGCTTGCTTCAGCATGTTCTGCGTCTGCGCCCCGGCGTTGGCCAAGTGTTGACGTTGCGTCGGATCGGCGATGCTAGCCCAATGGGCGGCGATGGCCTCGGGTGTGCGGTCGGCTTCCGGCAACCATTTGCCGGTGGTCTCGGTGATTTCGATGACCGAAAAGGTACCCGCGCCGGCGCCCAAAATGGTTTTGTTGGGCGCGTCTTCGCCAGCCAGGAACAGCACCCCTGGGGTGACCGAGGCCGGGTCCAAAAGATCGAGCGCCTCGGCCGACATCAATTCCTCGGTCATGCGCGTCGCCGCCGACGGCGCCAAGGTGTTGACGCGGATGCCATATTTCTCACCCTCCAATACCAGCACATTCATCAGGCCGACCACGCCGGCCTTGGCCGCGCCGTAATTGGACTGTCCGAAATTGCCGTGCAGGCCACTTGAGGAACTGGTCATCACGATGCGGCCATAGGCTTGTTCGCGCATGATTGGCCAGACCGCGTGGGTGCAATTGACGCTGCCCATCAAATGCACCTCCATGACCTTGCGGAAATCATCCATGGTGATTTTGGCGAAGGTACGGTCGCGCAGGATGCCCGCGTTGTTGATCAGGATATCGACACGGCCCCAGGCGTCCATGGTCTGAGCGACCATCGTCGCCACCGCCTCGGCGTCGGTGACATCGGCGCCATTGGCGATGGCGGCGCCCCCGGCGGCGGTGATCTCGGCGACCACCGCCTCGGCGGCGGCGCTGGAGCCGCCGCTGCCGTCGCGGCCGCCGCCAAAATCATTGACCACCACCTTGGCGCCGCGCGCCGCCAAGGCCAAGGCGTGGGAGCGGCCGAGGCCGTTGCCGGCGCCGGTCACAATCGCCGTCTTGCCATCAAAACGCAGAGTCATTCGATCAAATCTCCAAAGCTGGCCGCGGTCAGGCGGCGAGCACGGTCATGGTCAAGGTTTCGGCGATCAAGGCGGGTTTGTCCTCGCCCTGGATTTCCAGGGTCACCTCGGTGGTGGTGAGCAGCCGGCCTGGGGTTTTTTCCTCGACCGACTTGATCTTCTGGCGGACCCGCACGGCGCTGCCGACCCGCACTGGGGTCAAAAAGCGCACTTTGTTGAGGCCATAATTGATGCCCATCTCGACATTTTCCGGTTTCACGCTGATCTCGGCGTTGAGGTGGGGCAACAGTGACAAACTGAGGAAGCCATGGGCGATGGTCGCGCCAAACGGGGTCTTGGCGGCGCGCGCGGGGTCGACATGAATGAATTGATGGTCGCCGGTGGCGTCGGCGAACTGGTTAATCCGGTCCTGATCCACGGTGAACCACGAGCCCGGCGCCAATTCATGGTCGCGCAGGGCCAGATAGGCATCTTTCGCCATTGTTTGGCTCATATTCCCCCTCCTTTATCCGCGTTTTCTCGGTGTTCTGAATAAAGCGCACGTACGGCGCGCTTGTCGATCTTTTCCGACGCGGTGCGCGGCAATGGCGCGGCGCTGAACCAAATCCGCGCCGGAATTTTAAAATGCGACAAATGGACCTCGGCGTGGCTGCGCAGGCTGGCGCCGTCGAGCCGCGCGCCGGCGGCCGGATGGATGACCGCCGCGACGATCTCGCCGAGGCGGATGTCGGGCAGGCCGAAGACGGCCGCCTCGGCCACGCCGGGATGGCGGTACAGACAGTTTTCCACTTCCTGGGCGGCGATATTCTCGCCGCCGCGCACAATGATGTCCTTGGCCCGGTCGACGATGAATAAAAAGCCGTCGTCGTCTAAATAGCCCAGGTCGCCGCTCCGGAACCAGCCGTCGACCAAGGCCGCTTGGGTGGCTTCCGGGCGGTTCCAATAGCCGCGCATATTGGCCGGATTGCGCAGGCAAATCTCGCCCACCGCGCCGGGCGGCAGGGCGGCGAAGGCGTTGTCGCGAATGCTGATCTCACTGGTCGGCGGGGTCGGCCGACCGGTGCTCGCCGGGCGGGCGGCGTAATCCGGTCCGTTGGTCACGCAGCCAAGGGCATTGGTTTCGGTCAGGCCATAACCGAGGGCCGGCGCGGCGTTTGGGAACGCGCCGAGCAAATCGGCGACATGGCTGGCCGGGCGGGCGGCACCGCCACCGCCGATATCGACCAAGCTCGACAGATCATGGTCGGCCAGGCCCGGCGCGCTCAGCAATTCATGGCTTTGCGTCGGCACGCCGACGAAATGGGTGATCCGCTCAGCGGCGATCAGGCGGCGGGCCTCCGCGACCTCCCATTTGGGCATCAACACCAGCTTGCGGCCAATCGGAAAGCACATCAAAAACAGCGCGTTGCAGCCAGTCACATGGAACAGCGGCACGGTTTGCAAACTCGCCACCGGGTCGCTTGGTGGGGGCGTGCCGGCGGCCGCCATCGCCGCCTCGGTGAGGCCACGCAGAGCGCCGAAATAGGCGGCCCAGCATTTTAGAACAGACAAGACCGCGCGCTGTGTCGACACCGCGCCCTTGGGCGTGCCGGTGGAACCCGAGGTGTAGAGGATGGTGGCGTCATCGTCATGGCCGACGGTGACCGGTCGGGGCGCTTCCGGCGCGGCGGCCATTTCCGCCGTCCAAGCATGGGCCGGACCGACCGCCGGCGCGCGCACCACCACAGCGGCGATCCGCCGGGCGGTCAGTTCGTCGCCCCAGGCGGCCCAGCGCTCGCCATCGACAATCGCCAGGCGGGGCGTGCAATCGTCCAGCGCGAAGCCGGCCTCGCCGGCCCGCCACCAAGCGTTAAACGGCACCACGATAGCGCCGAGGGTGACCGCCGCCATGTAGGCGATAATCCATTCCGGAAAATTGCGCAGCCCCAACATCACCCGGTCGCCTTTGGCCACAGCGAAGCGGTCTTGCATCATGGCGGCGGCGCGGTCGGCGACGGCGCGGGTCTCGGCGAAGCTGAGACGTTCGTCTTCGAACACAAGAAAATCTTGGTCGGCGAAAGGAACGGCGAGGTCGAACCAGGCGGCCAAATTCGCCGGCAGCTGGTCGAAGGCCAGAATCTGGCCGCCGTTGAGCGGCTGGCGGCTGACCCGGAAGGCCGGGTCCTCCGCCGTCAATTTGGCGACCGCCGCGTCAATCGCCGCCGCGCTGGGGCGGTACGCCAATTGGGGAAAGACTGTCATCGAGAACCACTTTTGGCCGGGGGCGAAGGAGGCCATGCTAGCGGCCCGGCGGCCCGCGAGACAAGTAAGACAAGAGAGCCGGGCATCCGCCGCGCGGGGATGGGGCGAAGCTGTTTGTCTTGCTCGCGCCGGCGCGGCTATTCTGGGGCGACCCGGGCGTTAGACTCGGCGGCCGACAGGTGTCAGAGAGTTTCCCCCATGACTTCTTTTCCATTGCTCGCCCAGCCGCTCACCGTTGGCGCCGTGACCTTGGCCAATCGGATGGTGATGGGCTCCATGCACACCAACCTGGAAGGCAATCCGGGTCATTTCGATCAACTCGGCCGCTTCTATGCGGCGCGCGCGGCGGGCGGCGCCGGTTTGATCGTCACCGGCGGTTTCTCGCCCAACGCCGCCGGCCGCCTCAAGGATCATCCCTGTGTCATGGCCAGCGCCGCCGACGCCGCCCACCACCGCCGCATCACGGGGCCGGTGCGCGCGGCCGGTGGCCGCATCCTGCTGCAAATTCTGCACGCCGGTCGCTACAGCTATCATGGCGAGATTGTCGCGCCGTCGCCGATCAAATCGCCGATCAACCGCGACACGCCGGCCGAGATGACCGCCGCGATGATCGCGGAGACCATCGCCGATTTCGCGCGCGCCGCCGAACTGGCCCTCGACGCCGGCTATGACGGGGTCGAGATCATGGGCTCGGAAGGCTATTTGATGAGCCAGTTTCTGGCCGCCCGCACCAACCACCGGGACGACGACTGGGGCGGTGATTTTACCCGCCGCTTGCGTTTTCCGGTCGCCGTCACCGAAGCGGTGCGGGCGGCTATGGGGACTGCCGGGGTTTTGACTTTTCGCATGTCGGCGCTGGATTTGATCGAGGGCGGCATGGACGATGACGAGATTCTGGCCCTGGCCCGCGCGCTGGAAGCCGCCGGCGCCGATTGCCTGTCCTCGGGGATTGGTTGGCACGAATCTCAGGTGCCGACCATTTCCGGAACGGTGCCACCGGCCGCCTTCACCGGCGCCACTCAGGCGATCCGGGCGGCTGTCAGCCTGCCGGTGGTCGCCAGCAACCGCATCAACTTGCCGGAAACCGCCGAGGCGGCGCTGGCCGCCGGCCAGGCCGATTTGATCTCGATGGCCCGGCCGTTTCTCGCTGACGCCGATTTCGTCAACAAGGCGGTGGCCGGCGCCAGCGATCGGATCACGGTCTGCGTCGCCTGTAACCAGGCCTGTTTGGACCATTATTTCACCGATAAAATCGTCACCTGTCTGGTCAACCCCAAGGCCGCCCGCGAGGCCGAGTTCGCGGGTGGGCCGGCGCCGGTCACCAAGCGAGTCGCGGTGGTCGGCGCCGGCGTGGCCGGCATTGCCTGCGCCCTGGCGGCGGCCGGCCGCGGTCATGCCGTCACCTTGTTCGACCGGGCCGACGCAATCGGTGGGCAGTTTCGCCTCGCCGCGCGTATCCCCGGCAAGGCCGATTTCGGTCGCGCCATCGCCGGTTTTGCCGCCCAATTGGCGGCCGCCGGAGTCACCCTCCGCCTCGGCGAAAGGGTTGACGCGTCGCGTCTCACCGCCGGCGGGTTCGACAGCGTGGTGGTTGCCACCGGGGTCGACCCCAGGCCGCTGGACATCGCCGGCGCCGACCACCCGAAAGTGATCGGCTACACCGAGGTTTTGAGCGGCCAGGTGGTCGCTGGGGCCAAGGTGGCGGTGATTGGCGGCGGCGGGATCGGCCATGACACCGCCCTGTTCCTGGCCCATGGTGGCGGCGGCGAAGAAGGCGAGGTGGCCGGTTTCAGGCGCCAATGGGGCATTGGCCGCGACCGCGTGCCGGCGCCGCCGGCGCGCGCGGTCACCATGTTGCAACGGCGGGCCGACCGCTTTGGCCGCGGCCTTGGCAAAAGCACCGGGTGGATATTGCGCCAGGAATTGCGCGACTACGGTGTGCGACAGATCGCCGGCGTCACCTACCGCCATGTCGACGACGCCGGCCTGCACATCACCGTTGACGGACGCGACCAGGTGCTGGACGTGGATCATGTGGTGGTCTGCGCTGGACAGGTCGAAAACGCCGACTTGGCCACGGCGTTGACCGTCGCCGGACTGGCGGTCCATGTCGTTGGCGGCGCCCGTCTGGCCGCCGAGGTGGACGCTCAACGCTCCATCGACGAGGGCGCCCGCCTCGGCCATCGCCTGTAGCGCGACAAAAGAACGCATTTCGCTTTTGTCAGCGCCAGCAGAGCCGGGCGCGTCTGGCGCCGGGCTTTCGACGTTGTCTGAGATTACCCAGCCCGCCGCCGGTGTGGTCCATCTTTCGGTGGCCGGCCAGGCCGATGCCTTGGCGGCGTTGATGGCCCAGTCGCACGCGGCCGTGACGGCGGCGACTTTGGAATTGGCGGCGGCGGTGTCCGCGCCGCGGCGCGCGCTCACTCTCCTGACGGCGTTTGCGATGGCTGCGTCGGCATAAATTTACAACCCAAAATTGTTATGGTATTTCATAACGATGGCCGCCGGTGGATAGGGCGGCGGCCCGCCAAAGTCCAATCTGCGCATGACGGGGCTCTGACCGCGACCCGCGCCACCTCTCAGGAGAATGGAATCACCATGATCAAGAAAAAAACTGTTCGCGATCCTTTATACACGGGATGATCGTTTTTCTGACCCTTGTCGTGGCGGCGTTGCCGGGGATCGCGGGCGCCGGCCAGGTGACCGACGCCATCGGTCGCCAGGTCACCGTGCCCGACAACCCAAAGCGGATTCTGCTGGGATTTTACTTTGAGGATTATTTCGCCGTCGCCGGGCCGCGCGGTTATGACCGGGTGGTCGCCATTTCCCGCGACGCTTGGGAGGCGTGGCGTCATCTGCAGTGGCAAACCTATGTCAAGGCGGTGCCGCGGATCGCCCAATTGGTCGACGTCGGCGAAGTGACCGGTGGCACGTTTTCGCTTGAAAAGGTGATCGCCGCCCGTCCCGATCTGGCCCTTTTGTCGTCCTGGCAATTTAGCGCCCTCGGCGACCAGGTGGCCCGCCTGGAGGCCGCCGGCATTCCGGTGGTGGTGCTCGATTACAACGCCCAGACGGTCGAGAAACATGTCGCCTCGACCCTGGTGCTGGGCGAAATCCTGGGCGCCGAGGCGCGGGCGCGCGAATTGGCGACCCTCCACGCCGACGCCCACAAGGATGTCGCCCAGCGCATCGCCGATATCACCAGCCGCCCGAGAGTCTATGTCGATTTGGCCCGCCATGGCGCCGGCGAGGTCGATAATTCCTACGGCGATGTTATGTGGGGAGCGATGGCGACGGCCGCCGCCGGCGACAATATCGGCAAGGGCAAGATCGCCAAATGGGGGCCGCTGAGCCCGGAATATGTCCTCGCCCAAAATCCTGAACGGGTGGTCCTGGCCGGCTCCGGGTGGATGTCGCGGGAAAAGGCGGTGGTGTTGGGGCCGGGGGTCAAGCCGTCGTTGACCCATGCGCGCATGCGCCCCTATCTGGACCGGCCGGGGTGGCGCGGGCTGGCGGCGGTGCGCGCCGGCCAAGTCTACGCCGTCTACCATGGCGGCGCGCGAACCTTGTATGACTTCGCCTATCTGCAGTACCTCGCCAAAACGCTGCATCCGGACCTCTTCGCCGATGTCGACCCGGCCGCCAACCTGGCCGCTTATTTCGAGAAATACATGCCGGTGCGTCTCACCGGCACCTATATGACCCGCTTGCCGTAAGCGGTCGGCGACAATGTCTGTTGAAGGCGCCGCCGGGCGGGCCCTGCCGGCCTACCGGGCGCGCATCGCCCGGCGGCTCGCCTGGTTGGCGGCGGCGGCGGCGGCGGCGGGTCTGCTGGCGCTTGGCGATGTGTTGACCGGCCCGGCCCGCCTCGACCTGGGCGCGGTGCTATGGGCTCTGGCGGCGCCGGCCGGCGCCGATGCCCGGGTGGTGACGATTGTCTGGGACATTCGTCTGCCAATGACCTTGATGGCGATGGTTGTGGGCGCCGCCTTGTCGGTCGCCGGCGCGGCGATGCAAACCTTGTTGGGCAATCCCCTGGCCAGCCCCTACACCCTGGGGTTTTCGGCCGCCGCCGGGTTTGGCGCGGCACTGGCCCTGTTGCTGGGGGTGTCGCTGCCCTGGTTGCCGTGGCTGACGGTGCCGGTCGCCGCGTTCGCCGGAACCGCGCTGGCGGCGCTGCTGGTTTACGGCCTGTCGCGCTTGCGGGCGATGACCGCCGAGACCATGGTCTTGGCCGGTATCGCCACCTTGTTCCTGTTCCAGTCGGCGCAGTCCCTGGTGCAATATCTGGCCGCGCCGGAGGTGTTGCGGGCGATTGTGTTTTGGCTGTTCGGCGCGCTGCTCAAGGCGTCCTGGGACAACCTGCCGATCAGCGCCGGCATCCTGGCGCTGGGGGTGGCGGCGCTGGCGCCGGTGGTGTGGCAGTTGACCGCCCTGCGGCTCGGCGACGCGCGGGCGGCGGCCCTGGGCGTCGATGTGCGGCGCCTGCGTCTGCGCGTCTTCGCCATCGTCGCCCTGTTGACCGCCGGCGCCGTCAGCTTCGTTGGCACCATCGGCTTCATCGGCCTGGTGGCGCCCCATATCGCGCGCATGCTGGTCGGCGACGAACAGCGTTTTTTGCTGCCGATGGCCGGCTTGACCGGCGCCGGCTTGCTGACCGGCGCGTCGATATTGTCGAAGGTTCTGGCGCCTGGATTGGTGATCCCCATCGGCATTGTCACCGCGGTCATCGGGGTGCCCTTCCTGCTCGCCCTCATCGTTCGGCGCGGCCGGCGCTATTGGTAGGCGGCGATGACCCTCAGCCTCCACAAGATCACCGTGCGCTATGGCCCAGTGACGGCGGTCGCCGGGGCCAGCGCCGACCTGCCGGCCGGCCAGGTCAGCGTGTTGATCGGCCCCAATGGCGCCGGCAAATCGAGCGTGCTAAAGGCCGCCGCCGGGTTGTTGCCGGCGATTGGCCAGGTCATGCTGGCCGGCGCGCCCGCCGGTGCCGGCCGCGGTGGCATCGTCTACATGCCCCAGGACAACGCGGCGGCGACCTCGCTCAGCCTGATCGAACTGGTCCTGCTCGGCCGTTTGGACAGCCTGAGTTGGGCGGTGCCGCGGGCCAACGTCGCCGCCGCCATCGACCAACTCGCCGGTTTCGGGCTCGCCGATCTCGCCGAGCGTGGCCTCGACGCGGTCAGCGGCGGTCAGCGGCAATTGGCGTTTCTGGCCCAGGCGCTGTTTCGCGAGCCGCGCGTGCTGCTGTTGGACGAGCCGACGGCGGCCCTCGATGTGCGCCACCAATTGACGGTCTTGGACCTGCTGCGGCGGACCGCGCGCGACCAGGGGATCGTGGTCGCCGCCGCCCTCCACGACCTCTCGCTGGCGGCGATTTACGCCGACCATGTGGTCTGCCTGGCCGACGGCCGGATCGACGCCGCCGGGCCGGTCGCCGAGGTGCTGACGGCGGCGCGCCTGCGCCGCGTCTACGGGGTCGAGGCGGAATTGACCCGCGGCGCCGATGGCCGCCCGCGGGTGACCCCGCTGCGCGCGGTGTCAGGGGCGCGCCTCTTAGGCCCCGTCCCCCATTACCCATTAAAAGATGCATCGCTGGCGCCGGCGTGCTACCTCAAGGGCCATGTCGCTGGCCGCCTCAAAAACCTTCGCCGTCGCCCCGATGATGGACTGGACCGACCGTCACGCGCGCTATTTCCTGCGCCTGATCTCGGCGCGCGCGCGGCTTTACACCGAGATGATCACCGCCGAGGCGGTGTTGCATGGCGACCGCGACCGCTTGCTCGGCTTCGATGCGGCCGAGCACCCGCTGGCGGTGCAATTGGGCGGTGCCGAGCCGGCCCGTCTGGCGGCCGCCGCGCGGATCGCCGCCGATTATGGCTATGATGAAATCAACCTCAATGTCGGCTGCCCCTCCGACCGGGTGCAATCGGGCCGTTTCGGCGCCTGTTTAATGCGCGAGCCGGCATTGGTCGGCGACTTGGTGGCGGCGATGGCGGCGGCGACGCCCCTGCCGGTGACGGTCAAATGCCGGATCGGTGTCGACGACCAGGACGAGGGCGCCGATTTCGACCGGTTCATCGACATTGTCGCGGCGGCCGGCTGCGATACCTTCATCGTGCACGCGCGCAAAGCCTGGCTGGAGGGACTCAGCCCCAAACAAAACCGCGATATCCCGCCGCTCAACCACGCCCGTGTCCATGCCCTCAAAGCGCGCCGCCCGGACCTCACCCTGCTGATCAACGGCGGGCTCACCGATCTGGACCAGGTGGCCGGCCATTGGGATGGGCTGGACGGCGCCATGGTCGGTCGCGCCGCCTATCAGGACCCGTGGATCCTGGCCGATCTCGACCGGCGCTTCTACGGCGCGCCTCCGGCCGCCGGCGACCGCCGCCAGGTGATCGA
>NZLB01000090.1 GCA_002694075.1 Nisaea sp. | reverse complement strand
GTGCCGGTCGGCGGCGAACGTTTGCGCTTGGCGCCGACACCTCTGCACGACGACCGCCATCTCGCCGCGTTGATCGCTGCCCTGACCGAGACTTTCGACTCCGTCGGCCAGCCGCGTGGTTGATCATCGCGGCGGCGGCACGCGGGCCGCGGAAAACAGGCACCCGCCTGGGTCACCTCCGGCGCGATGTCGCAAGCCGTGTCAGTCCTTAGTGAGCGGAGATGGCAGCTTATCAACGTCTTGCGATAGTCCAGTTTGGACATGAACACCCGCATCGACGTATCCGCCAATTTTGGGCCGATTATCTGGTCGGCGGTGCATAAGCAGGTCGACAGATAATGAGGCTTTGATTGCCGCAAACGCTGTGTCTAGTTTAGCGCGCAGATGGAATCGGCGATTATCACGCGAAGCCATTTTCGCTCCTTTTTGTTGGTGGGCGGCATGAGCCGCCCACCCAGCAGTCTCAGTTCGGCCGCAAATCGCAGCTATCTATAGACGGCATATAATTTTATTCAATATTTTGATATGCCGGCCGTTGATAATGTAAGGGTCCGGCATGAACCGCATGATTCAGAGATTTGGATCACGATGTTCTGTTATTGAATGTGCCGGACTATAGATAAAAAATCAAAAATTATGATCAATGGCAACGTTAATTGAAAATTAAAGAATGGAGATATAAATATTAGTTCTTCAAAAATTTGTATAGATAGAATAGTATATTTTGATTGTTTTTATATTTTTTATTTATTTTCTACAAGTTAGCTGGGTGCTGAAGCTCAGCGCCTAAGTACCGTCCACCCTTGGCGGGTCGGCCAATTGGTAATCGGCGTCGCCGAAGGCCAGGTTGGGATTGTAGAACGGGTCGGCGGCCAGGACCGGGCCATGGCGGGCGCGCATGGCGTCGCGGGCGGCCTCCCAGGCGGCTTGTTTCGCGACGCTCATGAAATGGCCGCGGCTGGCCGACTCATGGTGGGTCAGCAAGGCGTGCGGCGTCCACAGCACCTGGCGGCCGGTCGCGCGCACCCGCAGGCACAGGTCGACATCGCTGAAATCGACCGGGAAACGGGCGGCGTCGAAACCGCCGACAGCGTCGAACACCTCCCGCCGCATGACCAGGCAGGCGCCGGTCACCGCCGCCACCTCGCGGATGTGATAAAGCCGCCCCATATAGCCGCCCTCGTCGGCGCCAAGCCCGGTCAGGCCGTGGCGAGCGACATCGCCGCCGATTAAATGCAGGCCGGCGTGCTGCACCGTTTGGTCGGGGTAGAGCAGCATGGCGCCGACCGCGCCAACCGCCGGCCGAACGGCGAGGGCGACCATCTCGGCCAGCCAGTCGGGGCGCAAGGGCTCGCAATCATTGTTGAGGAAACAGAGGATGTCGCCGGCCGCGTCCCGCGCCGCGTCATTGTTAAGGGCGGAGTAATTGAACGGCCCGGGGGCGTGGCGCAGGCGCAGGCGCGGGCGCGCCGCCAGCCGCGCGAACAGGGCGTGGCTGGCCGCCTCGCGGCTATCGTTGTCGACCAGGATGACCTCGAAATCCGGATAGGCGGTGTCGTGCAACACCGCGTCTAGGCATTGTTCGGTCATCGCCGCCTGGTCGCGCGTCGGCACGATGACGGTGACTTTCGGCGCCGGGTCCGGCAGCGGCCAGGTCAGGCGCAGGCGGTTGTGGCGGACCGCCACCTCGGCGCCCGGCGCATGCGCGGCCAAATGGTCGGCGACCGCGCGCTGGCCGGCCAACAGGGCATAGGGTTTGGCGGTGAGTTCGAAGGCGGTGGAGCCGACCGCCGCCCGCCAATGGTAAAGCACCCGCGGGATGTGGTGAATTTCCGCTGGTTTCAGGTGGGCGCTGGCGCGCAGCACCAGGTCATGGTCCTGGCTGCCCTCGTAGCCGGGCCGCAGGCCGCCGACGGCGGCCACCAAATCGCGCCGATAGACCGCCAAATGGCAGACGTAATTTTGGCCAAGGATCAGCTCCGGCGACCAATCGGGCTTGAAATGCGGGGCGAACCGCTCGCCGCGCTCATCGATCTTGTCCTCGTCGCTATACAGCAATTGCGCGTTCGGATGTTCGTTGATGGCCGTCGCCACCCACAGCAAGGCGTCGCCGGCGAGGGCGTCGTCATGGTCGAGGAAGGTGACATAATCGCCGTGGGCGGTGGCCAGGGCGTCGTTACTGGCGCGCGAGATATGGCCGTTGTCGCGCCGCCGGGTGAGGATGATACGCGGGTCGCTTGCCGCCGCCTGGTCGAGCAAGGCGATGACCGCCGGATCGCTGGAGGCGTCGTCGCAAATACAGAGCTGCCAATCGGGGTAGGATTGGTCGCTGACCGAGGCGATGGCCGCCGCCAACAGGTCTGGCGCCGGGTCATGCACCGGCAGGATCACCGAAATGCGCGGGCGGTGGGCGAGGACGTTCAGCCGCGCCGCCCGCGCGGTGGCCGACAGACCCTCGTGGGCGGCGATCCAGCGTTGATAATGGGGCGTCACATCGCGCCCACCGATCAGGGCGGCGGCCGCTGGGTCGGCGCGCAACCGGCGCAGGCGATGGGCCAGGCTGTCGAGATCCGGGGCCATGTCGAGGGCGCGCAAGGTGAGGGCGGCGGCGATAGCGGCGCGGCCGCGCGCTTCCTCGATTTGGCCAAGGCGCACCAGGGCGTCGAAACTGGCCGGCCGGCCGGCCAGGGTCCAGCGCAGCGGGTCGGCTTCCGCCGGCGCCCGCGCCAGGCGATAGCAGGCCGCCAGGTCGAGGGGGGCGTCGGGGTTCGCCGGGTCGAGAACCAGCGCCCGGCGAAGGGCGCCGGTGGCCGCGCCGTTGTCGCCGGCGCGATACAGAAAGCGGCCAAAGCGGGTCCAGGTGTTGGCGGCCAGCGGCGCGAGCACGGTGCCGGCCCGCAGCCACCGGAGGGCGCGCGCCGGCGCGCCTAACATCGGCTCGGTGACGGCGACGTTAAAGACATGGGCCTCGTCGGCCGGCGCCAACAGCATGGCCCGCCGCAGCGCGCGCGCCGCCTCGTCGACGCGTCGCCGGCTGCGCAGGTAAAAGCCGCGGCGGGCGTGGGCCGCCGGCGCCGCCGGCGCCAGTGTCACCGCGCGCGTCGCCGCCCGCAGGCTGTCGCTCGCCCGGTCGGCGCGCCAGGCGAGCAGGCCGTGGTGCAGCCAGAGGTCGGTCGCCGCTGGTGCGATCGCCAAAATCGCGCGCATGGCGCGGGCCGCCCGGGGCGAATCATAGGCCGCCAGCGCTTCGGCCCGGGCCAGGCGGGCGCGCCAGTTGTCGGGGCTGTGAATCAATACCCGGTGCAGTAAATGGGCGGCTTCAACCGGCCGCCGGTCGGTCAACGCGGCGAGGCCGCGACGTAGCGCGCTGACTGGGTTGTCGGGCGCGGCCATTGCCACTCGCCGGTAGCCGCGTTCGGCGCCCGCCCGGTCGCCGGCCGCTTCGGCGGCCATCGCCGCGGCAAACAATTGCCGCGCCGAAATCACCGCGCCGGCCATGTCCCGTCTAGTCCTGACGCGGGCCGCTGAGGTAGCGGAACCAGGTCGCGGTCTGGCGCTCGATATTCTCCGGCGTCCAAAGCGGCGCTTCGGCCCAATAATCGATGTTCTGGACAATCCGCGCGACGCCGTCGGCGAAGCTGATTTCCGGCCGCCAGCCAAGCTGATCGGTGATTTTGGCGATGTCGGCCCAGGTGCAATCGGGCTCGCCGGGGCGCTTGGGAATATGGGTTTTCTCGCCGCCCAAAAGCGCCACCAGGCGGTTGACCGATTGCGGGTCGCCGGCGCCGACATTAAACGCCTCACCGGCGATGGCGGTGTCGGCGGCGGCCCAAAACGCCCGCGCCACGTCGCTGACGTAAATGAAGTCGCGCCGTTGTTCGCCGTCGCCGACAACGGTATAGGGCTGGCCGTCCAGTTTCTGTTTCAAGAACACCCCGAACACCGCGCCATAGGCGCCGGTGGTCCGCGAACGAGTGCCATAGGCGTTGAAGATGCGAATCGAATTGACCGGCAGCCCGTAGAGCTGATGCCAATGGAAAGCGGCTTGTTCGCCCATGTTCTTCGATAAGGCGTAGGGGTATTTGGGGTCGATCGGGTGATCTTCGCGAGTCGGCGTGGCGGCCAGACCGTAGCAGGTCGACGACGCGGCATAGACGAATTTGCGCGCACCCCGGCCGCCGTGCGCGGCGCGCGCGCCCTCCAGGGCGGCGACGGTGCCCATCACATTGGCGCGCATGTAGTCGACCGGTTGGTCGATCGACGGCACAATGTCGCCGATGCCGGCGAAATGGAAAACATAGTCGGCGTCGGCGTAAAGCGCGTCATCGCCGGCGACCGTGACCATATCGCGGGTGTCCAGCGTCACCTGAGCGTCGTTTTGATGATGGGCCAGATTGTCGGCGCGCCCGCCGACCAGGTTGTCCAACACCCGCACGGCGATGCCGCGATCGCGCAACAGGTCGACCATATGGCTGCCGATGAAACCGGCGCCGCCGGTGACGACGGCGATAGGGGCGGCGGGGGCCGTCATTGCCGATGCCTCACGCCGCGCCGATGTTTTGCATGCGCGTGACGTTGACATAGCGGTCATCGTCAAAGCTGTTGGGGATTTTGCCGTCTTTAAAGGCGCGGCATAGGTCGCGCACCGCGTCCTCGACCGAGCGCTTGGGTTCAAAGCCGATGGTCTCGCGGATTTTGTCGGAATTGACGTGATAGGAGCGATTGTCGTCGGACGGCGTGGTGACGATCTCGATCGGCGCCTTGTCCGGCATTTCCTCCTCGACCACCTTTTTGACGATGCCGGCGATGTCCTTCACCTTCAGATTGCGATAACCGGCGTTGAAGGTTTCGCCGGCGATCTTGCCATCCTCCAGGTCGAGCAGCAGGGCGTAGAGATCGATCATGTCGTCGATATGCAGGTTGGGGCGCATTTGTTCGCCGCCAAAAACGGTGATTTTGCCGCGGTTGACGGCGTGGTTGGTCAGAATGTTGACGGTCAGGTCGAGACGCAGACGCGGCGCGTAGCCGCACACCGTCGAGGGCCGGATCGTCACGCACACGAAATCATCGCTTTGATGTTTAAACAGGCGCGGCTCGCACATGCCCTTGTACTTGTTGTACAGGGTCAGCGGCACCAAGGGGTGGTCCTCGCGCACATCGGGCGCCTCGGAGACGCCATAGACCGAACTGGTCGAGGCGTAGATGAAGCGTTTGACGCCGGCGCCCTTGGCGGCGACCACCATTGGCTCGAAACAATCCAGGTTGATCGAGGTCGACAGACCTTCGTCGAGGGCGAAGCTCGGATCATTGGAGATACAGGCCAGGTGGATGACCGCGTCGACCCCGGCGCAGGCCGCCGCGAAATCGCCGCTGTCGCGGATGTCGGCCTTGACCAGGGTCAATCCGGGGTGGTCCTTGGGCATGAACTCGTCGCCGAAGAAAAAGGTGTCGTAAACCACCACCTTGTGCCCTCGTCCGAGCAAAAGCGGCACCAAGGCGCTGCCGACATAGCCGCCGCCGCCGGTGATGAGGACAGTTTCAAAACGCATCGCCATGCCTCCCCAAGTCCCCTTCCCCAAGTCCCCTGTCGCCCCGCGCGCAAAAGTGTCTGCTGAATGACCGAAAGGTCCGGAAAATGCAAGATTTTTGGCCCCGCCACCCGGTCAAATTGTGTATAACCCCGGGTCCATGCAACCGTTTCAAGAAGAGCCCCAATGCCGCGTATCATTTTTGGCATGATCAACAACATCGCCAAACCGGTCGGCGGCGTCAAAGTCATCTATCAGGCCGCCGGCGCCTTGCGGCGGGCCGGGTTCGACGCCTACGTGCTGACTGAAAATCCGCCGCCGCCTTGGTTGACCGGCAACCCGATGGCGGCGGCCGCGGCGACGCTCGACGCGCGCGAGGGGATCACTCTGGCGCCCGACGATCACTACGTCGCGACCGATAGCTTCGGCGCCCATCGCCGGCAACTTCTGCTGTCGCGGGGCACCTGCGCGACGATCTACATACAGAATCACAACGCCCTCACCGCCAACCGAGAAATCGATTGGGCGGAGTTCCANGGCACGCCCATGCTGGCGGTCTCGCGNCATACCGCCNAGGCGCTTCACGACCATGGTTTCCGCCAGGTCGATATTTTATCNCCGGGCATTGACCGGGCGGTGTTTCGGCCGGCCGGTCNGCGGCGCCCGCGGGTTTGCTACATGCCGCGTAAATGGCCCGAGGCGGCGGCGGCGGTGCGGGCGCGGCTGGGCGCGGCGGTGGAATGGTTGGAGATTGATGGCATGGAGGAAGCGGCGGTCGCCGAGGCGATGGCGGGGTCGACGATTTTTTTGAACTTTGGCCGCGCCGAGGGGCTCGGTTTGCCCCCGTTGGAGGCGATGGCCGCGGGCTGTTTGGTGTGCGGTTTCGCGGGCCAAGGCACCCTTGACTACGCCCGCCCAGAGAATGGCTTGTGGGTGCGCGAAGGCGATATCGAGGGGTGTGTCAAAGCCGTCGAGCAGGCGCTGACGGTCACCCAGCGACCGGAGTTATACGCCGCCATGGTGGAAGCGGCGACGGCGACCGCCGCCGCATACGACCTGGACCGATTCGTCGATGGCTTGGTGGGTTATTTCACCGCTCGCTTGGCCGGCGCGTCAGTCACATAATGCCGGCCTGTAGCAGGTCGTGAACATGAATGAAACCGACCGGCCGAGCCGCCTCGGTCACGAAGATACCGGTGATCCGCTCGCGGTTCATATAGCCCAGCGCCTCGGCCGCCAGAGCGTCGGCGTCAATGGTCTTGGGGCCGGCGGTCATCACCTCTTGGGCCGCCTGACCAAGCAGGTCGGGGGCCATATGGCGGCGTAAATCGCCGTCGGTGATGATGCCCAGCAAGGCGCCGTCCGGGCCGATCACCCCGCAGCAACCAAAGCGGCCGCTTGGAATCGCCAGAATGACATCGGCCATCGACTGTTCCGGCGTCACCGTCGGCACCGCCGATAGGGGATGCATCAGTTCGTTCACGCGCGATAATTGGCGGCCCAGTTTGCCGCCTGGGTGGAACACGCCGAAATCTTGTTTGGTGAAGCCCTTACGCACCATCAGGGCCATCGCCAACGCATCGCCGAGCGCCAACGTGGCGGTCGTCGAGGTGGTTGGCGCCAGGCCCATCGGGCAGGCTTCGCGGTGCGGCGGCAGGACCAAAACCTGGTCGCCGCGTTTGCCCAAGGTGCTGTCGCGCTGACTGGTCAAGGCGATCAAAGGAATTTGAAAGCGTTTCACATAATCGATGATGTCGGCCATTTCGGTGGTTTCGCCGGAATTGGAAATGGCGATCACCGCGTCGTTCTTAGAGATCATGCCAAGGTCGCCATGGGCCGCCTCGGCGGGATGAACATAAACCGCCAAAGTGCCGGTCGAGGCCATGGTCGCCGCGATTTTGCGCGCGATATAACCGCTTTTGCCCATGCCGGTTAGGATCACCCGGCCGCCGACATGGGCCAGTTGATCGACCACCGCGCCAAAGGTGGCCCCTTGATCGCCGGCGAGCGCGGTTCTCAGCGCGTCAATGGCGCGCGCGGCGCTGTCCAGCACATCGGCGGCGGTGTCCATTTCTGCGGCGGCGAGAGCGGAGGTATCGGTCATAGCGGATCGGCGGTGGTTGAGGGTTCCACCGTATAGGCGTGTTCGCGCATCTTGGCCAGGGCGGTCTCGACCCGCTCCGAATAAGCTTCCAGTAAACGAGACTCGTCCAGGTCGATACTCGCCAAAAGCTCGCTGGTTTCGGTGTCGAACCGCGGATAGACGCGGGCGCGCCCAACCTCGCGGCCACCGTGCTCGCCGGTGACCTCGGTGAGGAAGATGCGAAAATTGACATGGCGGGTGACCAAATGGGCGAGCGCCCGCATCCACGCTTCGGGGGAGTCGCAAAAAAAACTTGGGTAGATCAGCGCGCCCTCATTCTCTTGGCCGATCAGGATGCGGAGAGCATTGGGGTCGAGACCGGCGTGATCGATAGCTTCGGCCAGCATTTGCTGCGGTGCTTCGATCAACCACTTGGTCTCGACAAATGCCATTCTGTCTCAATCTCAGGTGCCGGGCGGACCGCCGGCCAATTACTCGAAATAGATAAATTCGCTGTCGCCATCATAGCCGCATTGGTCATAAATCCAATGCCAGCCCTCGGGGCGGAAAAAACTCTCGCAGGTCAATTGCCAGTACAGCAGGTTGGCCTTTTCGCGCTCGTCGCGGTAGCTCTCGACCATGATGTATTTGGCGGCCCGGCCGACCCGCTGAATTTCGCGCACCGCCGCGAACAGATCGGCGATGCCCAAGTTGTGCAAGGTCGCCAACGACAGGACCAGATCGAAACTGTCGTCGTCAAACGGCAGGTCGCGGGCGTGCCCTTCACGCAGGAAGGGGCGCACCTCTTCCTTGGCATGGGCCAGGCCATAGGCCGAAATATCGAGACCAACCACCTCGATCCCCGGCACCGCGCGGGTGAATTCGTAAAGCAGGTAGGCTTTGCCGCAGCCGACGTCGAGAATGCGGTCGCCGGCCCGCAAGCCGTAATGGGCGGCCATCGCCTGGGCCACCGGCAGCCAGCGGCCGTCGTAGCGATACCCGCCATAGCCGTGTTGGCGCGCGCCGTCCCAGTAATCGGCGCCCCATTGCTTGGCGACGGCCGCGCATTCGGCTTTGTCATGGGCGGTCACCCGGCCGACATAGTCGCGTTGCGTGCGGGTGTGCAGGGCGGTGACGAATTCAACCGAGGCCATCGCGCTTTATTCCTCAAAAACCGGGGTGGTGTTGGCGACCAGGGCTTGGACGCGCAGAATATCTTCCCAGCGGGTCAGGTCGGTATCGGTCGCCAGCGCCAAATCCTCGACCGCCGCGTGGAGGCTGGCGCCGGCGCCGAGAATGCGCCGATAAAGCGCCCGCCGCCGCGTCGCTCGCGCCGGTAACATGAACATCGAATACATAACGATGCCATCGTGCTGGCCGATCTCCTCGACCAATTTTTCGAGCATCATATAGCAATGCGGCATGGCGTATTCGCTGGCCGACAGTTTGAACGGCAGGTCGTGGCGGCGGCAATAATCGCGAATCACCAGGTTTTGGATATGCTGCGGCGCGCGCCCGGTGGCCAGGTGGCGGGCGCCGTTATAGCCGATGTACCCCTTGTCCGTGGCCATCGGTTATTCCGTGAAATCATCGGGCAGGGCGAAATCCATGCCGATACGTGTCATCGCCCGTAAGGTGATGGGCTCGAAGAACTCGCCCAGCTTTTTATCGGCATAGGGCGACAGCACGCTTTTAAATCGACAATTCATCGACCAGCGCGTTTCCGCCTCGCGGTTGACGCGGTTGCCATGCATCAGGTTTTGATTGAACACCAAGACATGGCCATAGGGGATTTCCAGGAAGGTGAGCGAGGCTTCGACCTCGCGATATAAATCCTCGGCCGAGCGACCGTTGAAGTCCTTGAAACGGGTAACGATCTCGGCGTTCTTGGCGGGCGACGCGATGAACATGCTTTTGCTCGCGAAAACGTCGACGAAAGGCACCCAGAGCACGGCCTCGAAGGCGGAATCGCCGGACCACACATCGGCGTGCACCGGCAGCACCGATTTGTCGTCATCGGGCATCTGCACCGACAAGTTGATGCGTTTTTGCATCGCCAGTTCATTGCCGATCAGGGTTTGCACGCTGTCGCGGGCGGTGGCGAAATAGGCCGGCCGCAGCCAATCCTGGGCGTTGATGTCGTGGAACACCGCCAGGCGCAAATCGTTCAGCCGGGCGCCGTCGACCTGTTGGTGGATATTGTTTAAAAACGCGCCGGCGTCGGTCGGCACCGGCAGATCCAAATGGCGGGCGGCGCTGGCCGCCAGGTAATCGCGAATCCGGTCGAGGGCGGCGCGGTCGGCGGCCGGCCGCAGAACATAGCCGGCGTTCAGAAACTC
>NZLB01000089.1 GCA_002694075.1 Nisaea sp. | reverse complement strand
TCGCGTGGTAACATAGGGCTCGATCAGCCGATATCGATCCGTCGGCGGCAGCCCGCGCCCATTGTCCTCGACCGACAGGACGGTCAAAAAGCGCCGACGTGCGATGCGCAAAACAATGCGGCCGCCGCCCTGTGGCAGGTCCCCCGCTTCAATCCGCGCGGCGATCGACTCAGCGGCGTTTTTAACCAAATTCGTGATCGCTTGGCGGATTTGCCGTGGATCGCAGGGGATCCTGACCGGTTCGCTTCCGGCCTCAACGGTGACGGCGATTCCGCCATGGGCGTTTTCATGCAAATGGCCGATTTCACGCATCAGCTCGGCGAGGTCTGTTTCCGCGATCTTCGGCGCCGGCATACGGGCAAAGGTGGAAAACTCGTCAACCATGCGGCCAATGTCATCGACCTGGCGGACGATGGTCTCGGTGCATTCGGTGAAGGTCTCCGGGTCATTCTCAATTTGCACGGCGTATTTGCGCTTCAAACGTTCGGCAGCCAATTGGATCGGCGTCAGCGGGTTTTTAATTTCATGGGCGATGCGCCGGGCCACATCCGCCCAGGCGGCGACACGTTGCGCCGATAGCAGATCCGAAATGTCGTCAAAGGTCACCACATAGCCGACCACCGTATGCCCCTCAAACTCCGCGGTCAGGCGGGTAAACAAGTTGATGCGCTGGTCTCCCCGGCGCAGCACCACCTCGCCCTCGACGGCGTGTCCACGACGGGCTAAACGGGCGGCCATCAAATCCGCGAACTCGGGCACCAAATCGATCAGCGGCGCGCCCATTAAGCGGTCGCTTTCAATCGCCAACAGGCGGATGGCGGTTTTGTTGGTCAGGGTGACAACGCCATCGGGCGTGAGGCCGATAATCCCCGCCGACACCCCTTCCAGAACCGCTTCGGTAAAGACCCGGCGCTGATCCAACTGGCGGTTGACAGCCATCAGATCATGGCGCTGCACCTCCAATTGCTGCGCCATATTGTCGAAAGAAGTGCCGAGGATGGTCAACTCACCGACGACACCGCTTGGCCCGATACGAGCGGACAGATCGCCGGCGCTAAGCCGCTCGGCGGCGGCGATCAAGGCGCTCACAGGGCGGGCCAGGCGATTGGCCATGCTGAGCCCGACAAAAATCGCCAGCAGCAGCAGGAGCATCGAGGCCAGCGCGAAAATCATCGCGAAGGTGATTTGAATATCCAGCCAATCGACTTCCAAGGCGGCGTATCGCGCGACCGCCCGTTCGGTTTCGCTGACATGGGCGAGGATATCGGGGTCGACATATCGACCAACCAAAAGATAGGTGCCGGCGAGCCGGTTTAGGCGCACCATCGCCCTAATTTTATCGTCCGCCCCGGCCGGGATTACCACGACTTCCCCAGCCACCGCGCGATCCATAATTTCGGCGTCGAAAAGCTCGAACTCGACGGTCATGCTGAGCGGCGAGCGGGCCATCACTTTGCCGGCCTGGTCGAACACCACAACCTCGGGCAGATTCCGCACCACCGACTGGGCCCGCACCATCTCGCGCAATCGTTTGGGGTCCTGCGACAAAATTTGGGCGTATTGGTTCAAATCGTTGGCGATCAGCAGAATTTGGCCTTTGATGGTCTCGCGATGCTCTTCCAAATAAGCGTTGGCCACCGCGTCGGCGCTTTTGATCGCGGTACCGACCCGCGTGCTGAACCACTCGCGCACGCCGTAGTCGAAGAACGTCAACGAAAACACCGACACCAGAACCGCCGGCGTGATCGCCACCAAGCCAAACAACATCACCAAACGGGCGTGCAAACGCGCGCCGGCCAAGCCCCGTCGACGTTCGGCCCATAGCTTGACCACCCGTCGGCCGACCAACACCCCAAACACCAACAACAGGAACATATTGGCGTAAAGAACCGTCAACAGAGTCGCGGAGTCATCGACCCCGATGGTGCTCTCGCCGAACAGGGTATAGGTGGCGATGCCGGTGGCGAGGGTTAGGATGATCAGAACAAAAGCGCCGACGCGGCGAAGATTAAGCGCCGTTAAAAACGCTTTCCAAGGCCAGCCGTCGGCCGCCGGATCCCCGGGGGCCGCGCTTTTGTTACCGTCCAGCAGGGCTTGAGTCATCGCACTCCGCCGCTAACGCGCGCCGCCTCTAATCTTGGACGCGAACCACCGGGATGTCCAACACCCGGAGTTTTTTTCGCAAAGTATTGCGGTTGATCCCCAACATTTCGGCGGCCTTGATTTGATTGCCGCGGGTCGCGCCCAGCGCGATCGCCAGCAACGGCCGCTCAACCTCGTGGACCACGCGTTCGTAAAGCCCGGCGGGCGGCAGATGGTCCCCGTGGGCGGCGAAATACGCCTCGATATGGCGTTCCACCGCCTGGCCCANGCTTTCGTCNGCGGGCACCGTGCTTTCCGCCACGCCGCCTTCGGCGGCGCCACTGATTTCCATTTCCAACGCCCTNTCGTCGATGACTTCATCGGTGTACAGCGCGGCGATCCGGCGCATCATATTTTCCAACTCGCGCACATTGCCCGGCCAATCGTAGCGGCGCAAAAGGTCCAAACCGGCGGCGTTAACGGTTTTCTGCGGCAACCCCTCTTCAGCCGCTTGGGCCAGGAAGTGCCGCGCCAAGTCGCCGACATCCTCGCGCCGTTCGCGTAGCGGCGGCAAGCGAACCGGCACGACATTCAATCGATAAAACAAGTCCTCGCGGAATAAGCCCTGGCGGATCAGTTGACGCAAATCGCGATGGGTGGCGGCAACGATGCGGACATCGGTTTGAATGCTTTCACGGCCCCCGACGGTGGTGAACTCACCTTCTTGTAAGACCCGCAAAAGCCGGGTCTGGGCCTCCGGCGGCATATCGCCGATTTCATCCAAGAACAATGTGCCGCGATTGGCCTGGGCGAAACGGCCGAGAAAACGCGCCGTGGCACCTGTGAACGCGCCTTTTTCGTGGCCGAACAGCTCACTCTCGATCAACTCGCGCGGGATCGCCGCCATGTTGACCGCCACAAACGGGCCGCGCCGGCGTTTGCCATAGTCATGTAGGGCGCGGGCCACCAATTCTTTGCCGGTGCCGGATTCGCCACTGATCATCACCGTCAAATCGGTGCCGACCAGGCGCGCCATCGTGCGATAAATCTCCTGCATGGCCTGGCTGCGGCCGATCAACGGCAAAGCCTCGTCATCCGCGTCTTCGTCCCGTTCGTCGACGGTCTTTTTGGGGACGGCCAGGGCCCTGGCGACAATCGCCAGCAACTCATTCAAGTCAAACGGCTTGGGCAAATACTCAAAGGCCCCACGTTCATTGGCTCGCAAGGCGGTCAGCAGCGTGTTTTGCGCGCTCATCACGATAATCCGCAAATCCGGGCGCAAGCGCTTGATTCGCGGCAACAAGTCGAGGCCATTGCCGTCGGGCATCATGACGTCGGTGATCACCAAATCGCCATCACCTTGTTCGATCCATTGCCACAAGGTGGCGGCGGCGTCGGTTGTGCGCACCTCATGGCCGGCACGGCTTAAAGCCTGGCTTAAAACGGTGCGGATGGCCCGATCGTCATCGGCCACCAGAATGGTCGCGGTTTCAGCCATCAGTGCGCCGCGGCTCGGCTGCCGTTGGTGGCAGGCGAGTCGCGCTCGACCTGGGCGATGGGTAGGGAAAACCGGAAGGTCGTCCCCTCACCGCCGGTTTCGACACGCACCACGCCGCCATGGTCGGCGACCGCTTTGGCGACAAACGCCAGGCCCAACCCCGAGCCGTTTATTTTGGTGGTGACGAAGGCGTCAAACAAATGGCGGTGCAGCTCCGCCGGAATCCCTGGGCCATTGTCACGCACCGTCACTTGTAACGGCAAATGCACGCGCTCACGAGTGCCGGCGACGGCGACGCGCATCCCATGGCGATAGGCGGTCGCCAACTCGATCTCGGCATCATCCCTGCCACTCGCCTCACAGGCGTTTTTGATCACGTTGATAAAGATCTGCACCAGCATGTCGCGATTGCCGATCACCGGCGGCAGGGACGGATCGTAAAATTCGGAAAACCGCACATGGCGGCCAAATCCGTTTTGCGCCAGACGGCGGCAATGCTCCAAAACCTCGTGAATGTTAACCGGCGACTTGGTGACCGGGCGGTCCTCGCCGAACGCTTCCATGCGTTCGACCAATTTGACGATGCGATCGGCTTCGTCGCAAATCAATTGGGTCAGCGGCACATCGCTTTCATCGGCGCTTTGTTCCAATAACTGCGCCGCGCCGCGAATACCGGAAAGCGGGTTTTTGACCTCGTGGGCGAGCATCGCTCCCATCGCCGTCACCGAGCGCGCCGAGCCCCGATGGCTCATCTGCGCCTCCAGGGTGGTGGCGACCGATTGCTCCTGCAGGGAAACCGCCACATGGCCGGCGTATTCGTTAACCGGCGCCACCTGAACATTGACGATGCGCTGGCCCAAACGCGGCGAGTCCAACGACATATGATAATCCGATAGGCTCAACTCATCCCGCCGCGCCGCCGCGATCAGCCCCAGCAGCGGGCAGTCCTCGGGCAGAAAACTGGCCAAAGGTTCATCATACAGATGGCCGGCGCTGCCACCGAAAAACACTTCGGCGGCGAAGTTGACGAAAACCAACCGGTCAGCCGCGTTAACCAGAAACACTGGCACCGAAATGGCGTTGACGGCCATCGCCGCCTCGGCGGCAAAACCCTCG
>NZLB01000088.1 GCA_002694075.1 Nisaea sp. | reverse complement strand
TGGAGAATGTATTAATTTCACCCTTGGGAATTTAGAAAGCTGCAATTTCAGTCTCCGTTACTGATTTGGTATCTTCGTCCACCGTACCCCAGAAATTGATAAAAAAAATTTCTAATATTCAATGTTCTCAAACGCACACAAACACTCCGCCTCTTCATCCTAAAATTATTGAATCACCAATTTTTTGCACCTCCGTTCAACCTAGCGCCCAAATTTTTTTCCTTGATTAGCTCCTTCCCAGCAAGCCAGGTCATCTACAAAGCCGATGCATCGCTCAGCGAACTTACCTTGGGGGTAGAGATTGAGGTTGAGGGTGGGGGTTTGTTCGTCGGCCATTCCGACACAATATCCGCTCAAACCAAACCATGGAATTGGGCAGTTCTCTTGGCCGATTGAGATGATGAGAGCCAGATAGCTTACACGAAATACCCTTCGCTCAGTGTCGATGTGACGCCTAACAAGGTCAGGGTGTCTCCATCGCTATCGGAGAGAACAAGATTGCCGGACGATACAGATTGGGTGATGGCTGAATAGGCATCTGCGGTTTCAATTTTATCTTGGGCGGCATTGAAATCCATCACCCAGTCATCGCCCCTTGAGATCACGAACGTGTCAATTCCGTCTTCCCCATAAAGGGTATCGTTGCCACGGTTCCCATCAATACGGTCATTGCCAAACTGACCATATAAAAGGTCGTCCTGCTGACCTCCAAAAAGACTGTCATCACCGAGGCCACCATGCAGCCTGTCGGCCTGCTTATTTCCATAAACTTGATCGGCACCTGAAAGTCCAAAGACAGTGTCGCTTTGTTGACCGCCAAACAAGGTATCGGAGCCGCTTCCACCGACCAGGCGATCGGCGCCCTTGTTGCCGTAAATCAAGTCAGCGCCGCCGCCGCCGCTGAGAGTATCGGCGCCGGCGAATCCGCGCATGATGTTCTCGACATCCGAACCGATCAGGCTTTCCGCGTTGGTGGCGCCGCTACGCCAGCGTCCGGTCGGGGCGATGGTTCGGCGCGGCTCGACCCGCCGCCACAGGGATTTTGTAAAAACCTCATCAACCCGTGGTCAGATACTTCACCATGGTCTGCGCGTCGGACACTTCAAAGGGGTCACCCGGTGTGTTTTTGTCTTCGCAAAATACTTTTTGAACGACCAGGTTTTGCACGTGCATGGCGTATCGCCAGGACCGCAGACCAAAACCGAGATCGCGTTTATTCACAAGCATGCCAAGCTTTTCCGAGAAATCGCCATTGCCATCGCAGAGCATGACGATCTCTTGGCGTGCGCCAAGCTGTTTCTTCCAGGATTCCATGACAAACGCGTCGTTCACACTCAGGCATCCAATAAAGTCGATACCAAGAGTGGCTAACTCGTCGAATTTTTCAGAATAACCGGGTAAGTGCGTGGCGCTACAGGTCGGTGTGTAAGCGCCTGGCAGGGCGAAAATCACCGCGTTTTTCCCTTTTAGGATTTCATGGATAGACTGTTTCGCGATTTCACCATCGACGAAATTGACCAAAGTCTCATTTGGTATTTTTTGACCCTTTTTAATCACTTTTCTTCCTTCACTGCATAATTGGCGACATTTCGATTCGAAGGGGGAGCTTTAGGCCGTTGCGGGCCAGTCCGGCGCCCAGCACCTCGGCGGTCTCGGCGACAAAGCGTTGACCGCTCCCGCGCAACCAACCGCCCAAGTATTTTTCAAGAGCGTCAAATCTCTGCTCCTGGGCCAGGCGGATAATGGTCAAAATTCGTTTCTCACCATCGCCCAGCTCGCGGCATTTGCTACAGCGGACATCCAGGTCGATCTCCGAAGTAAAGGCGATCACCGTCATGAGCTTGTCGAAGGGCTGATAGAGGTGTTCGGCCTCGGCGACGGAAAAAGCTTCGCCAATGAAAGCGGCCGGCGGCTTTTTCTGATTGTAGGCGACCACCCATTTGCGGATCACCAAAACCAAGAAATGCTCGGCCGTGGTCAACTCCGGTAAAGCGCCCCAGGGCTGACCGGCGAGAATTTCCTCTTGGGCCGAACGGTCGGCGCGCACCTGGGTGAGGGAGATAACGGTCATGGTGAACCTGCCAAGATTGATCATCAATGTCTTGCCTCAATATGCAACTAAGAATCAGTCGCAAATAATGTCAAGCTTAATTATCTCCCTAACCGGGCGCGCGCGCTTGCGTTGGCATGCCCGAAAACCGGCGGTCAGGTCCAAAAACAGATAGTCCCGGCCGAGGCTTTTTTCCTATTGCGAGTGACTCGCATTAGCGATATTTTTCCGCCCGACAACTGCGAACGAGTTGCAATCTCATCGACAGCCTGCGCTGTCCCATGGTGAGGGGCAAACGGTATGGCGAAAGCTACGAACGCGAAAGGACATGAAAGATGAACAAGCATTTCGGCTCGGCGATGTTGGCCGTTGGGGTGGTTGCCCTGACCGCCTGTATGGCGCCGCGCGCGGCCAACAGCGATCTCTATGACAGCTTTCCGGTGACCCTCAAGGGGTACGCTGGCGATAAAACCAATTCAGTCTCCTATAGCGGACAAATTGCGCGCCATGTTTTGCACGACAGCTTGAAAGCGATGATCGGGTCGATGCCGGCCGGTCCGGCGAAGCGCGACAAACTGATGGCCTATTATCAGGGCAAGGGCGCCGGGCGGGCGATTGTCGCGCCGACCGATAAGGGCGGGTTTAAGTTCAAGCAAAAAACCCTCGACGCCATCAGTAAGGGCAAGAACCTTGCTGGCAAGACCGATAAACGCGTTGTGTCCGGAATGCCGCGGGGCATGACCGGCGCCGAATTGGTCAAGTTCTGGCTCGCCAAGGCGGCCGAAACCGACAATGGCTATGACGCCGCCAACGGTTATGATTACGCCCAGCTTGTCTCAAAATATGTCATGGGCGCGGTTTCCTATCACCAGGCCGTCGATAATTACTTGGACGAGAAATTGGCGCCGGATAATAAGCCGAACTCGAAACCGTATAAAAAAGGCGCCTATTACACCGGTAAAGAACACGCGTGGGACGAGGCTTTCGGCTATTTTGGCGCCCCCGCCAAAACCGCGCAGCTATCGGTCGACGATATCTACAACATCGCTAAGCGGAAAGGCGGCGCGGCCACTGTCAAAAAGGTGGACTTGAACGGCGATGGCATGATCGACCTGAAGTCGGAGATGGTTTTCGGTCCGGCGTATTACGCGGCGGCTTTCGACCGGTCGGCGATCAAGGCCGGGCGCCCGACCGGCTATACCCAAGCGATCTTTAGCGCCTATGTCGAAGGGCGCCAAATTATCGCCGGCGCGAAGGGCGCCGCGCTTTCGGCTGGTCAGATTTCCCAATTGAAAAGCCTCGCCGCCACGATCCGCACGAACTGGGAAAAGGTTTTGGCCGAGGCGGTTTTCAAATACGCGGGCTCCGTCCTAAAAGACATGGTCAAAATTAAAGCGGCTCTGGACACCGGCAATGACCCGAAAAAACTCTATCGCGCCTACATCAAGCACTGGGGCGAATTGAAGGGTTTCAGCCTGGCGCTGCAGAGCGGTAAAGGCGATTTGGGCGAGGTCGCCACCAAGCTTAATCGCCTGGTGGGCGCCGGTCCCCTGCTCTTGAACGCCAGTCAGGTTGTCGATATCGACCGAAACGGCAACTACATGAAGGACCAGGGCGAAACCTGGGCCGGCTATATGGTGCATATGGTCAAGGTTCAAAAACTGATGGCCGAAAATTTCCAGTCACGCGCCAAGGTGAATGATTTCACCGGCAAGTTGGCGTCGCTGGTGAAAGCCGCGGGCGGCGGCTCTTCAGCTGAAAACGACTAACGCGATCCCGGACCCGGGCGCCGCACAGGCGTCCGGGGCCGGGCCATCAAAGATCAAGGACGGCGTACGCGATGGATTTCTTGGAAAGCTTGATGGCGGGTCTGATAGACCCAACGAAGCGTGTGACGGTGCAGTTTTTGGTCACATCGGTGGGGTTTATCGTCCTTTATCGGCTGTTTTTCCCCAAGCTTGTTTCGGTCAGTTTGACCGGCGCCGCGACCGGCCGCCAGGCGTTAACGGGCTTGCGCCAGGACGGCACGGTGTTCGTTGTGAACGCTTTTTTAATCTATTGCCTGGGGGTCTTTCTGGTGGCGCCGCACTGGCCTGAGACGCTGGTCCTCCAGCTGCTTGGCGTCGACCACGAGACATTGATTGTGGCCACNATCGGTCATTATCAATCGCGGTTTTCTTTTGNCTCNTCGNTNTTNTTTACGGCGTGGCTTTTCCTGCTNAACGATTTTTCCAAGTTCATNGTGCATAGGGCGTTNCACAAGTTCANTTTCCTGTGGGAGTTTCACAAGGTGCACCATTCNGCGGAAAGCTTNTCCCCCCTGACGGTTTTCCGGACGCACCCGCTCGAGGCGTTGGTTTTCACGCTCCGGGCCGGGATTGTGCAGATGATCGCNATCCTATCGTTCTTGGTAATCGGGGGNTTCGACTTCGATCCGATCGGTATTTTTGGCGCGAATATTTTNCTATTTATNTTCAACGTATTNGGATCGAANCTTCGCCATAGCCATGTGCACCTCAGCTATGGGCGCAGGCTTGAAAAGATATTNATTTCGCCTTATCAACACCAACTCCATCATTCCATTGATCCGCGCCACGCCGATGTCAATTTCGGCACCGTCTTGGCGTTTTGGGATCGGCTGTTTGGCAGTTGGCGAAGCGAGCCCATTCAAGCGACCCCGCTGCGTTACGGTTTGTCGCCGGCTGAAGGGCGTTTCAACACTCTGGCGGATCTGTATCTCAGGCCGCTGGTTCGCATTTTCCTGGAGGGAAAAGATCGCATGCGTATTGTATTGGCTAGCGGCGCCTTTTTTCTGGCGGCCCTGGTTTTCTCAACCGCCCAGGCCGCCGACGCGCTTAACATTTATTCCTATCGACAGCCCTTCTTAATTAAGCCATTTACAGAGGCTTACGCTAAAAAGTTCAATGTTGACGTTAAAATTGTCTTCGCCAAAAAAGGGCTCGCCCAACGACTTCAGGCGGAGGGGCGGAACTCGCCCGCCGATGTGGTGCTGACCGTCGATATCGCGCGCATTCACGAATTCGCCGACCGTGGGTTGCTGCAGCCGGTGCGGTCGGCGACGTTGACCAAGCGGGTGCCGGCCAATCTTCGGGCGGCGGACAACACCTGGTTCGGGTTGTCGCGCCGAGCGCGCGTCGTCATCGTCAATAAAAGCGCCACCGCCGCCCAGGACATACAAAGCTATGAGGATCTGGCCAAGCCGATTTACAAAGGGCGGGTGTGCAGCCGCCCGGGCAGTCACGTTTACAACCGGGCGCTGCTGGCCAGCCTAATCGCCCACCATGGCGAACAGCGCGCGGCCGCCTGGGCGCGTGGTTTGGTGGCGAATTTCGGGCGCCGCCCGCAAGGCAACGACCGGGCCCAAATCAAGGCGGTTTGGGCCGGGGAATGTGACATCAGTTTTGTCAATTCCTACTATGTCGGCAAAATCGCGAGCGACCCGGCGACGCGCGATTGGTTAGAGAACATTCGTATCATTTTCCCCAATCAGGCGGACCGCGGCACGCATATCAATATATCCGGCGGTGGGGTGGCGCGATTCGCCCCGCACCGCGACACCGCGCAGCATTTTTTAGAGTGGCTGACCGGCGCCGAGGCGCAGATCCTCTACCAAAAAATCAATTACGAATTTCCCATCGACCCCGCCGCGCCAGTGACCCCGTTTTTGGCGCCGTGGAGCCGAAATAAATTCGACAATCTGGATTTAAACAAAATCCCAACGCTGGCTATCGAGGCGCAAAAGATCATCGACCGCACCGGTTGGTAATCGCCGCGTGCGATACCGCGGGCCGGGCTTATTCGGCGGCGGCGGGTTGAGCCGGCGGTTCGGCCGATGGTAGCTCACGCGGCAGCGTGACAACCGCCGCCAAGATGGCCAATGCGGCCGCCGCCAGAATGTAAAACAGCGCGTCAAAGCCCCAGGTGTGATGGATCCAGGCGATCATCGGCACCACGACCGCCCAGACCGCGAAGCTGATCACAAAGCGGGTGCCGTAGATCGAGGCGCGCAGTTCCGATTTGGCCATTTTGCCGATCATGTAATCGTTGATCGGAATCTGCCCAAAGGTGCCGAGCATAAAGCCAAGGGCGACCGCCAGAGCGGTCCAATTCGTCAGCGCCGGCATCAGCATGAAAAAGACGATCTGGATCACCGCGACAACCGCGAACACCGTGCGTGGTCCATGGGCGTCCAACATCTTGCCAACGACGATCTGAGCGAAAGAGGCGACGGCGAAAACGATAAAGGCCAGCCAGCCGACCATGGTCGCGGTCCCGGCGATGCCGACCAACCGCTCCTCAAAGATTTTCGGCAGGGCGAAGGTCGTTCCTTGGAAAATCATGCTCGAAACCGCCGTGGTGAAAAAGATGATCATGGTCACGCGGATCAGCATGGCGCGCCATTCAGCGTTGCTGGCGGCGGATGGCGCCGCTGCGCCAGGCGCCGCGACTGAGGCCGAGGCGGCGTTTTTTAACGGTAATCGGTCACGGTAGCTGACGAGATAGGCTAGGCCGATGACCACCGAAATCGCGCCGGGTAGCCAAAACGCCGTCCGCCAGCCGGTTTGATCGATTAAAAATCCGGTCAACAGGGCGGCGCAGCCGACGCCCATGTTGCCCCAAACGCCGTTGACCGCGATATCGAAGCCCATGGATTTGCCGCCGCGCGCAATCATCGCCAGGCCGACCGGGTGATAAATCGCCGCGAACATGCCGACGACAAACAGCCCGGCGGCGATCTGGACCGGGTTTTGCGCTTGGCCGGTGGCGATGGCGGCGAGGCCGATGCCGATGAAAAAAACCACCATCATGCCTTCGCGGCTCCACCGGTCGGCCAGCCAGCCGGCGGGCAGGGAGAACAATCCGAAAGCCACCAAGCCCGGCGTTGCGTAAGGGATCAACTCGGCGTAGCTCAAGCCCCACTCCCGGGCCAATACCAGGGCGGCCACCGTCGCGAAGATCAGCATGAATAGATGGTCGAGAAAATGACCGACATTCAGAAAGAAGAAATGCTTGCGGTCTTCCATGGATGCTTCCCCCTGTGGCGCGCTCTTAATGGCACGTTGGAGGATAGCCTTGACCGACAATCGATGTCGGGTCAACTTTCGTCGACATTCCGCCAAGTAGTGAGGCGCGCTTGTCCCAACGGTCGATCGACCCCGCCGATTATCAGGAATTGCCGGTCGCGGTGACCGTCATGCAAAAACATTTTCCGGCGAATTTCGTGATCAGCCCCCATGTACATCGGCGCGATCAATTGATTTTCGCGGCCTCTGGGACCATGCGCGTGCGCACCGACAGCCATAGTTGGATCGTGCCACCGCGGCGCGCGCTGTACATGCCAGGTGGC
>NZLB01000087.1 GCA_002694075.1 Nisaea sp. | reverse complement strand
CAGGGTGGTGATAGTCGGCCAATCGCCGGCGCTGACGGCGGCCGCGGGGGCGGCGAAACTGCCGCCGACGCAGACCACATTGTCGAGCGCCAGGAAGGCGCCGGCGTTATCGAAAGTAAGCCCGCCGGTCGGACAAAAGACCACATCCGGAAACACCGGTCGTAATTGCTTCAAATGGTCGACGCCGCCGCCCGACAGGGCGGGGAAGAATTTTAGCGCGGTGAGTCCCAACCGGCGCGCGATCATGGTCTCGCCGGCGGTTTGCACCCCCGGCAGGTAAGCGAAATCGAGCAGGTCGGCGCGTGCCACCAAAGCCGGATCAAGACCCGGCGAGACGGCGAAACGGGCGCCCGCCGCCGCCGCCCGGTCAACGGCGTGATCATGGAACACGGTGCCGGCGCCGACGATGATGTCGGGAATTTCATCGGCGATGCGTTTAATCGCCTTCATCGCGGTGGCCGTGCGCAGGGTCACCTCGATCACCCGCAGGCCGCCAGCCAACAAGGCGCCGGCGAGGTCCACGCCGGCGCCGGGGTCGTCCACCGTCACCACCGGGATCATCGGCCCTTCGGCCAAAATGTCATGTATTGCCGCGCTCGCCATGGCTTGCGGTCCTTCTTGTTGTGGCCTGGTCCTGGTTACGCGCGGCGCCAGCGAAAGTCACGGATCATTTCGCGCGCCGCGTTGCGCCCAGGCAGGCCACTGACGCCGCCGCCCGGATGGGCGCCCGAACCGCACAGATAAAGCCCCTTGACCGGCATGCGATAGGCGCCGTGGCCAAGCAGCGGGCGGGCCGAGAATAATTGGTCGGGGGTTAATTGGCCGTGAAAAATATCGCCGCCGATCAGGCCCAGCTCGCGTTCCAGATCGAGGGGTGTCAAAACCCGTCGGGCCAACACGCTGGCTTTGAAATTGGGGGCGTGGGCGTCGACCGTGTCGATGATCAAATCGGCGACGCTGTCGCGGTGATCATCCCACGAGGCGCCACCGCCCAGCGCCTTTAATTCGGGATCGAAAGCCTGCGCGAATAGGCTGGCGACATGCTGACCGGGCGGCGCCAGACTGTCGTCCAGGGTAGACGGGATCAACATTTCGACAATCGGCGCCGCCGACCAGCCGGCGCGGCGTGCGTCGCCATAGGCGCGGTCCATGTAGTTGAGGCTAGGCGCGATGATGATTCCCGAGGTGAGGTGGTCGCCGGCCGCCGGCCGGGCGGTGAAGCGGGGTAGCTCCGACAAGGCGACATTCATGCGCACTACCCCCGAGCCCGAGCGGTAGCCCGCCAAGCGGCGTTTCAAGTCGGCGTCGAGCAGGGCCGAGTCGAGCATCTCGCCAAGCAGGCGTTTGGGATGGACGTTGCCGGCGACGGCGCGCGCCGAGACACGGCGTCCGTCGGCCAACACCACGCCGCTGGCCCGACCGGCGGAGGTCACGATCTCGCGCACCGGCGCGGCGGTGATAATGTCGGCGCCGGCCGCCGTCGCCGCCTTGGCCATAGCCTGGGTAATGGCGCCCATGCCGCCAATGGCGTGGCCCCAGGCGCCGGGCTTGCCATTGACCTCGCCGAAGACGTGATGCAGCAGCACATAGGCGGTGCCCGGGGTATAGGGACTGGCGTAGCTGCCGACAATGCCGTCGAAGCCGAGCGCCGCTTTCAAAGGCGCGCTTTCAAACCAACTGTCGAGCATGTCGCCGGCGCTTTTGGCGAACAGGTCCATCAGGTCGCGTTGACGCGCCAGGCCAAGCCGGCGCAGCCGATTGCCTAGGGCCAGCGCCTTCAGCGCTTCACGCCAACCGCCGCCAAGATTGGGCGGGGTTTCGTGGACCAGGGCGCGCAGTTCGGCGACCACCCCGTCGAGCATGGCGCCATAGGCCGTCAATNGGTCGGCGTCGGTGTTCGAGAACTGGGCGATGGAGCGGCGAGTNTTGGCGGGGTCGCCGCCCATCTCNANCGCGCGGCCGTCGTCGAGCGGCAGGAAATTGGACATCCGCCGTTCGACAATGCGCAAGCCATGATCGGCCAAGCCCAAATCGGCGATCACCCGCGGGTCGAGCAGGCTGACCGTGTAGGCGGCCAGCGAATTGCGAAAGCCCGGATGAAAATCCTCGGTGACGGCGGCGCCACCGACCACCGGGCGGGCCTCCAACACCCCCACGTCGAGCCCGGCGCGGGCCAGATAGGCGGCGGCAACCAGGCCGTTATGGCCGCCCCCGATGATGGCCACGTCATATTGATTTTTCATCGCCATCGCTCCATGCTCGCGGGCCATTCACTTGGCGCTCGTTTGCCGCGTCACCGCCGCGTCCGTTGGCACGCCGGCCGCGCCCCATGATAACCGAAAGTCGCGATCCGCGATCGCAAGATGCAAGGAGACGATCATGAATGTTCAAGGACACGCCGCACTGGTGACCGGCGGCGCTAGTGGGCTCGGCGAGGGCACCGCCCGCGCCCTTGCCGCGGCCGGCGCCAAGGTGGCGATTTTGGATGTCAATCTTGAGGGCGCCCGGCGGGTTGCCGCCGACATTGGCGGCTTGGCCGTGCAATGCGACGTCTCCAGTGCGGCGGCGGCCGAGGGCGCCGTCGCCGAGGCCAAGGCGGCCCATGGCGCGGCGCGGGTCTTGGTCAATTGCGCCGGCATCGCGCCGCCGGCCCGGATTGTTGGCAAGAACGGTCCCATGCCGCTAGAGAATTTCGCGCGCATCATTGAGATCAATTTGATTGGCACTTTCAACATGATCCGTTTGGCGGCGGCCGATATGGTGGACTTGGATCCCCTGGCCGATGGCGAGCGCGGCTGCGTGGTGTCGACCGCTTCGGTTGCCGCTTTCGAGGGCCAGATCGGGCAGTCGGCCTATGCCGCCTCGAAGGGCGGCGTGCACGCGCTGACCATTGTCTGCGCCCGCGAGTTCGCGCGTAACGGTATCCGCTTCAACACCATCGCGCCGGGCATGTTCGCGACCCCCTTGATGGAGAGTTTGCCCGACGAGGTGCAGGCCGCCCTGGCCGCCGCGGTGCCGTTCCCCAGCCGCCTCGGCACCGCCGAGGAATACGCCGCCATGGCCATGACCATGGTTGAGAATGTGATGTTGAACGGCGAGACCGTCCGCTTGGATGGCGCCATTCGGATGCAGGCCCGCTGAGCGGCCACCGACGAAGGAGGAGGGTGATCGATGGCAATTCCCCAACAATGGCAGGGCCGTTTGCGCTTGCCGGTGGTGGCCGCGCCGATGTTTTTGGTGTCGTTTCCGCAAATGGTGATGACCACTTGTAAAAACGGGGTGGTCGGTACTTTTCCATCGCTAAATCAGCGTAGCGCCGAAGGTTTCGATGACTGGCTGTTCGAGATCGAGGAAGGTTTGGACCCGGCGGTTGACGCGCCCTATGGCGTCAACTTGATCGTCAACCGCAACAACCCGCGGGTCGAAGAAGACCTCCAGGTCTGCAAAAAGCACCAGGTGCCGTTAATCATCACCTCGCTTGGCGCGATTTCGGAATTGGTCGACGAGGTCCATGGCTGGGGCGGTTTGGTGTTCCATGACGTGACCACCCGCCGTCACGCGGAAAAGGCCATCGAGGCCGGCGTTGATGGCTTGATCCTGGTGTCGGCCGGCGCCGGCGGCCACGCCGGGCGGATCAACCCTTTCGCTTTCGTTCCGGAAATCCGCGCCATGTTCGATGGCACTTTGCTGTTGGGCGGCTGTATCGGCGACGGCCGCGGCCTGGCGGCGGCGCGCGCGCTGGGCGTCGACATGGGCTACATCGGCACACGCTTCATCAACACCCAGGAAGCCGCCGCGCCGGACGAGTTCAAGGATATGATTATCGCCGCCGGCTCCACCGATGTGATCTACACCGACGCCATTTCCGGCGTGCACGGCAATTTCCTCAAGCCCTCCATCGTCGCCGCCGGCTTGGATCCGGAAAACTTGCCGCCCGGTGGCGGCAAATACAAAACCGGCCACGAACGCCGCGCGCCGGAAGGCGAAGAGCGCAAAGCGTGGAAGAATATCTGGTCGGCCGGTCAGGGCGTCGCCAATATCACCGACGTGCCAACCATCGGCGAATTGGTCGACCGCTTCGAGCGTGAATACACGGCGGCGCGCGGCGCGGCTTAAGCCGCGCCGCCGGTGTGGGTGAGGTCGCGCGGTACTTGGAACAGTTCAAGATGGGCACGGGTCAGATGCCGCCAGGCACCGGCCGGCGCCGACAACACGGCCAGCGCGCCGGTTGGGTACTTACCGTGCAAGGCGGTTAGGTCGGCGGGCGCGCCATCGACCGCCAATTGACGGGCGTAATCCTCAATCGCCGGGTTGTGGCCGATTACCATGACCGTCTCCACCCTGTCGGGCACGTCGGCGACCAGGGCTTTGTAACCACCGACGTCGGCGCCGTAGAGCCGCCCGTCCAGGCGGATGTCCATATCTTGGGCGAGATGCGGCATCAACAAGGCAAGGGTCTCGCGGGTGCGCCGGGCGGTCGAACAAAAAATCATTTCAGGGATCAGGCCGCGCGCGGCGAGGAACCGTCCGATAAGGTCGGCGGCGCCGCGGCCACGCTCGTTCAATGGCCGGGCGAAGTCTTGCAAGCTGGGATTGCCCCAGCTTGATTTGGCGTGGCGTAACAGCAGTAAACGCATCGACTTCGCCCCTTTTGAGATGACCAAAGTCCTATCATGATTTGGTTTTTATCTGGCCAAAATGTCGTCGTTTCGGGGAAATTCGATAGATCGCGCCGGCCGCGCCCGTCGTTTCGACGCGGTGCCAAAGGATCGTTGCGCGAGGCGGGTTAAAAATGTTAACCCTTGCAACGATAACCAACGCAACTATTTTCCTGTTTATGGATAGAGAAGACCTCGACCGTAATTTCGGCTTTCTGATTCACGATGTCTCACGCCTGATGCGCGTGGCGTTCGACCGGCGCGGCCGCGATTTGGGTCTGACCCGCTCGCAATGGTGGGTGCTGACCGCCCTCTACGCCATGGAAGGCGTGCCGCAGTCGGAATTGGCCGACTACATGGATGTTGAAAAGGCCACGCTGGGCCGTCTGANTGATCGATTGGAGGAAAAGGGCTGGGTCGAACGGCGCCCCGACACCATCGANCGACGGGTTAAACGTTTGTTTTTGACGGCCCGGGTTCAGTCTTTGATGCGNGCTCTGCGTGCGGTCGCCGCCGANCTGCGGCACGACGCTTTGGCCGGCCTGACGATTGAGGAACACGAGGCGTTTGTGAACGCCTTANTAAAAGTGAAAGCGAATTTGTTGGTCATGACCGACAGTATTGATGAGGCGGCGGATGACTGAGCAGCGCAGCTCAACAGGCGAAGTGGCGACCACCCAAACAGCTCTGCCGGCGCGCCCGGTCCGAAAGGGGCGGGTGAAGCGCGCCCTCGCGCGTTTGATCTTGCTGGTGGTGGTGCCGGTGATCGCGATCATGGCGGGGTCCTATTGGTACACCCAGTCGGGCCGTTACGTGACCAGCGACAACGCTTATGTCAAAACCCATGTGATCGCTATCAGCCCTAGTATCGACGGCCGCGTCAACGAGGTGGCGGTGCGCGAAAACCAATTGGTCCGCAAAGGCGACATCCTGTTTCGCTTGGATCCCAATCCTCACGCCATTCAATTGCAACTGACCCAGGCGCGGCGGGCGGCGGTCCGTTTCGAGGTGGAATCCTTTCGTGCCGACTACCGGCAGACTGTGTCAGAGTTGGCCGAGGCCAAGGAAAAGGTAGCCTATCTGGGGCGTCAATTGGCCCGTCAACGTAAACTGGCCAGCAAAGGCGTGACCACGTCGGCGCGCCTGGAACAGGCCGAATTCGACGTTGACGCGGCGCGTAAGCGCGTCGCCACCCTGCGCCAAAAGCGCGGCAAGGTGCTGGCTAATCTGGGGGGCGATCCCGATTTGCCGGTGGAAAGCCATCCCCTGTTTCTGCAAGCCGAGGCTGACCGCGCGGCGGCGGCCCTCAACCTAGCGTTCACCGAGGTTCGGGCGCCGGCCACCGGCACGATTACCCGCCTGCGTATGGAGCCGGGCGAATGGGTCGAGGAGGGCAAGCCGGTGTTTGGCGTGATTTCCGACAAGGACGCCTGGATCGAAGCGAATTTGAAGGAAACCCAACTCACCCACGTGCGGGTCGGCCAGGCCGTGCGAGTCGAGCTCGACGCCTACCCGGGGCGGGAATGGAATGCGCGGATTCATTCGATCAGCGCCGCCACCGGCTCCGAATTCGCCGTCCTGCCGCCGCAAAATGCCAGTGGCAATTGGGTCAAGGTGGTTCAACGGGTGCCGGTGCGCCTGGAGATTCAGCGGACCGGCGCCGAGCCGCCGCTGCGGGCTGGCATGACCGCCTCGGTGTCTATCGACACCAAGCGCGACCGCCGGCTGGGTAATGTGGTGCGCGCCGCCATTGGCAAACTCGGCAATCAATAGCGCGCCGGCGAACTAGCGTACGCGAGGGCGGTATGGCCAAATTTCTTCTGGTTGTTTTCGATGGCTTGCGCCCGGAACTGGTGACCGCTGATTTGATGCCCAATCTCACCGGCTTTCGCGCCGGCGGGCTCTATTGTCCGGGTAGCCGAGCGGCCATGCCCAGCGAAACGCGCGTCGCCGTATCCTCGTTTGTGACCGGCCGCTACGCCGGCGGCCATGGCGTCATGGGCAATAGTTTTTATGACCCGGCCCTCGGCTTTGACGGGCCAATGGACACTTCCGACCTGGCGCGGATGGCCATCGCCGAGGAACATTACGTCGACGGCGTGCTACGCGGCCCGGATTTGGGCGAGGTGCTGGCTGGCGCCGGCAAGACCTTGGTCACCGCCTCAACCGGCAAAGTCGGCAACGCCCGCCTATTGAATCTGCGTGCCGCCGCGCGCGGCCAGGCCGCCTATTCGATCCATGGCGCCCATGTCTCCAGCCCGGCCGCCGACCACGCCGGTATTGAGGCGCGTTTCGGCCCGGTGCCCGAAAGCGACTTTCCGCATATTGTCAAAAGCGAATATCTGACAACTTTGGTGTTGGAACATTTCCTGCCGCGCCATGACCCGGATGTGCTGATCGCCTGGTTCTCCGAACCTGACTTGAGCTACCATTACCGCGGGCTTGGCACCGACGACGGGCGCGCCGCCATGGCCGGTGTCGACGCCGCTTTCGGCCGTCTGTTGGCGTGGTGGCGGGCCGAAGGCCGAGAGCGGGGCTGGCGCATTATCGCCGCCTCCGACCACGCCCATATCACGGTTGCCGACACCTTCGATCTCGCCGCCGAAATGACAGCGGCCGGTTTCGCCGTTGGGCCGGCCTTTGGCCCGGATGTCGAGATCGCCCTCAATCCCGGCTACGCCGGCACCCTTTTTGTCCGTGACCGGGCGGCGGCGACCGTTGATAAAATCCTCCACTGGATGACTGAACAGCCTTGGGCCGGCATGCTTTTGGCGCGCGACCGCCATGGACCGGATACCGGTGCCCTCGACCTCGCCGCCATCGGTATGGGCGGCGAGCGGGCGCCCGATATCTTTTTCACTGGCCGCGCGCGCGATGACCTGGATCCCTACGGCCTGGTCGGCACCTGCGTCAACGGTAGCCCCGACCTGCCCATCGGCGGCAGCACCCATGGCGGGCTGCATCCCAAGGAAATGAATAATTTCCTCTGTTTCGGCGGCGACGGTTTCGCCGAAGGGGCGGTGTTCGATGGCGCCTGCGGGGTGGTCGATGTGGCGCCGACAATTTTGGACGGTCTCGCCCTGTCGGTCCCGGCGTCGATGGATGGCCGGCCGCTTACCAACGTCAGCCAGGCGCCAGCGGACGCCGACCGCGCGCTGGTCGTGGAGGGTGCGCGCGCCGGCTACTGGCAATCCCTGACCTTGCGTGAAACCGCCGGCGGCCAGCGCTACATAGACGGCGGTTTGCGTCTGGCCTAAATCTTCACCCGACCTAGATCTTCATCTGGCCTAGGCCTTCACCAAGCCGACCACACCATCGGCGACCAGGGCGTCGACCGCCGACCCGTCATAGCCGAGAGCGGTCAGAATTTCCGCGCTATGTTCGGCCAGTAGCGGCGGCGGACCGCTCGCCGCCGGGCCGTCGCTGTCGGCGGTGAAGGCGCTGCCGACCAAGGTGAGATCGAGATCCATGCCGGTTGGCGTCGGCACTTTTTGCAGCACGCCGCGATGGGTCAATTGCGGCGTCTCGCTGGCTTCGGCGACCGAGCGCACCTTGGCGATTGGCACGCCATGGGCGGCCAGGCGGACCTCCCAATTCTCGGCGCTGTCTTTCTTGAAGGCCTCGCTCAGCAGGGCGCGCAATTCGGCGCGGTTTTCGATCCGCGCGGCGATTGAGGAAAAGCGCGCGTCGTCGATCAACTCCGGCTGCCCAATCTCGGAAAAAATCCCGGCCACATGGTTTTGCTGGGTGGCTGACATCAGCACCGCGCCATCGCCGGTCTGGAAGCAATCGGCGGTTGGCATTTTGGTCGCCGAGCTATTGCCGAACAGGCCGCCCATATTGCCGTCGACCAGATATTGACCAAAGCCCGAAGCCTGCAGGGTCAACGCCGCATCGAGCATGGCGACGTCGAGGTATTGTCCCTCGCCGGTGCGTTCGCGGCGAAACAGCGCGCCGGCGATGGCGTAGGCGGCGGAAATCGCGGTCATCATATCGACCGGGAAATAACCGGTGCGCATCGGCCCGCTGTCGATCGAGCCATTATTGGCCATCATGCCCGAGGCCGCCTGCACGGCGCCGTCATAGGCGGCGTCGCGAGCTTTCGGGCCTTCGCCGCCGAAACCGGTGACGGCGCAGTAAACGATCTTTGGATTGACCGCTTTGACGGCGGCGTAATCCAGGCCCAAACGGTCGACCACACCGCCGCGAAAATTATGCAGCACGACATCGGCGGTTTCGATCAGTTTGAAGGCGATTTCCTTACCGCGCGGATCCTTCAGGTCGAGGGCCAGGCTGCGCTTGCCGATGTTCATCGCCAAAAAGGCCGAGGCCATGTCATGTTCGGCGAGCGGGCTGGGCAGCATGCGGTTGCGCATTTGATCGCCAATGCCCGGCGGCTCGATCTTAATCACATCGGCGCCCAGTAAAGCCAGTTGCGTGGCCGCGAACGGCGCCGCCAAAACCTGACTGAAATCGATCACCTTAATGCCATCGAAGGCTTGTGCCATTGGTTCCCTCCCATCCCTATGGGGGAGAGCTTAGACGGCTTCGCCGAGCGCGGCAAACGCCCCGGGCGGGCGCCGGGACAGGCGGTCAAAGCGCCAGATCAAGGCGACCGCGACGGCGGCCAGGCCAAGCGCCATGCCGGTCCACACCCCGATCCCGGCGAGCGGCGTGAAAAAACCCAGCGCGGCCATCGCGCCGGCGCCGATTCCCCAATAGCCGATCACTTGAATGACCATTGGGATGGCGGTGTCCTTGTAGCCGCGCAGGGCGCCGGCGGCGACCGCCTGCAAGCCGTCGACCAATTGAAAGGCGGCAGCGACGGCGAGAAAACTGGCCGCCGTGGCGATCGCGGCGGCGCCGTCCGAGGTCGCCGCGTCGAGGAATAGGGCGCTGATTTCGCCCCCGAAAAACAGCAGCACGGCGGCCGAGGCGAGGGCCGTGCCAACGGTCAAGGCGAGCCCGCACCAGCCGCTGACCCGCGCCCGCGGGAAATGCCCGCCGCCCACCGCCAGACCGACGCGCACCGTGCTGGCCTGGGCCATGCCGAAGGGGATCATGAACAAAATCGCCGAGACTTGCAGGGCGACGGCATGGCCGGAGAGGGCGCCGGCGTCGATGATCCCGATCAGAAAGCCGGCGACGGCGAACATGCCGCTTTCCGCCAGATAGCCAAAGCCGACCGGCAGACCGATGCGAAAGATCTCGCGAAAGCGCGGCCAGTCCGCCCGCCACCAGCGCACCAAGATGCCGTAGCGGCGGAATTGACGGTCAACCAGACAGAAGCCAAGCAGGGCGGCGAACATGAACCAATGGGCGAAACTGGTTGATAGGCCGAGCCCGACCAATTCCAAACGGGGCAGGCCGAAGGCGCCGAACATCAACAGATAATTGCCTGCCGCGTTCACGAAAAAGCCGGCGATCATGATCACGACGGCGGCCCGGGGACGGCTGTGGCCGGCGATGAAGCTGCGCAGGATAATATAGCCAAAATGAGGGAAGAAGGACCAGATGACGGCTTGCATATAGGGGCCACCCAACGCCGCTAGAGCGGCGTCCTGGCCCAGCCAGAGCAATAACGTCTCGCCATGCCACATGGCCGCCATGAACGGCACGCTAACGGTCATCGCGACCCAAAACCCCTGGCGCAAGGACCGTCGCACGCCGCGCTTGCGGTGGGCGCCGAGGTCTTGGGCGATCATCGCGGTCAAGGCCGCCAGGACCCCTTGGGCGAACAAGAAGATCGGAAAAATCGCCGAGCTCGCGATCACCTCGGCGGCCAGATAGGTTGGCCCCAGCCGGCCGGCGAAGGCGATATCGGTAGTGGTCAACGCCACCGCCGTCAACTGGGTCAGCGCCAGCATGCCGCCCAGCTTGAACACCGCCTTTGTTTCACTTGCCCACGGACGGACGTCGCCCGGCGTGGCGCCGATGCGCTGGACCATCTACACTATCCCTGAAATCAGGCGCGCATCATGGCCATGACGCCGGTGCAACGCAAGGGGGAAGACATATGCCCAAGGCACAACCGTGCGAGACCGGCCGCGTCTTTCTAGTCACCGGCGCGGCGTCGGGCATCGGCGCCGCTTATTGCCGGGCGGTGGCCGGACCGGGGGTGGCGATCATGGTCCATAGCCGGGCCAATCGGGCCGGCGCCGAGGCCGTCGCGGCGGCGGTTATCGAGGCCGGGGGCGGCGCCGAGGTGATCCTTGGCGATTTGTCGGCGGCCGGGGTCGGCGCCGCACTGGTGGCCGCGACCTTGACGCGGTTCGGCGCTTTGGACGTGCTGGTCGCCAATGCCGGCTATGCCGACGCCCGGCCGCTGGAGACGATCACTCGCGAAGACCTCGACCGCGCCATGGCCACCATCACCGGCGGGTTTTTCGACATGACGCGGGCCGCCCGGCCGGCGCTGATGGCCGCCTCGGCGCCGGCGGTGCTGGCGGTTGGCGCCTTTGGCCCGCATGTTTTTCGCCCCGATGTCCCGATTTTCCCGGCGACCGCGCCGGCCAAGGCGGCCTTGGAGGCGGCGGTCAAGACCCTGGCCCATGAATTGGCGCCGGCCGGCGTGCCGGTCAACGCGGTGGCGCCCGGCTTTATCGAAAAAGAGGCCGGCACCGAGCGCGCCGTCGATCCCGCCCTCCAGGCGGCGCTGGCCAAATCCATCCCGATGGGCCGCTATGGCCGGCCGGACGAGGTGGCCGCGGTGATGGCCTTTCTGACCGCGCCGCAGGCCAGTTACGTCACCGGCCAGGTGATCCATGTCAATGGTGGGTTGGTGTGATTTCCACCGGACACCGGCGGCGGGTTAAATGGCGTCGGTCCGGATGTCGGCGGCGGCCAGGGCCGCGCGCACCTGCGCCTTTAAGCGATCCAGGCCGGCGGCGTCGGCCGCCTCGCAGCGCGCGACCAGTACGTTTTGGGTGTTTGAGGCGCGCAGCAGCCACCAGCCGTCGTCGGTCGATACACGCACCCCGTCGATATCGTTGACCTGGCCGGCGCCGGCGTCGGCCAGCCAGGTTTTGATCCGCTCGACCGCGCCGAATTTTTGACGCTCATCGACCTCGATGCGGATTTCCGGGGTGTTGACCATGTCCGGCAGACGGTCGCGCAATGCGGACAGCTTTTCGCCGGTTCGCGCCAGTCGCCCGATCAGGCGCATGGCCACGTAAAGGGCGTCGTCGAAACCGTAATAACGGTCTTTGAAAAAGATGTGGCCGCTCATTTCGCCGGCCAAGGGCGCGTCGGTCTCGGCCATCTTGGCTTTGATCAGGGAATGGCCGGTGCGCCACATCAAGGGCGCGCCGCCAAGCGCGGCGATGCGGTCAAACAGCGCTTGGCTGGCCTTGACGTCGGCGATGATGGTGGCGCCCGGGCTCTCGGCCAAAACCTCTTCGGCCAGGATGGCCAGCAATTGGTCGCCCCAGATGATGCGGCCCTGGTCGTCGACCACACCGATGCGGTCGCCGTCACCGTCGAAGCCGACGCCAAGGTCGGCGCCCTGGTCGGCCACGGCGGCGATCAGATCGGCCAGGTTTTCCGCCACCGTTGGGTCCGGATGATGATTGGGAAAGGTGCCGTCGACATCGCCAAATAGGACCGTGTGATCGGCCGCCAGCCCGGCGGTCAGGGCGGTAACGATGTCGCCGGCGGCGCCATTGCCGCAATCCCAGACGATTTTTAAGCGGTGCGCCGGGGCGAATTCCTCGGCCAGTCGCGCGCGGTAGCGCTCACGCAGATCGACCTCGGCGAAACCGCCGTCGCCGCTGGCCACGTCGCCGGCCGCCATTAAGGTGCCAAGGGCTTGGATGTCGTCGCCAAAGAAGGACTTGCCCAGCATCACCATTTTAAAGCCGTTGTAATCGGGCGGGTTGTGCGAGCCGGTAATCATGATGCCGCCGTCGACGTCCAGCACATGGCTGGCGAAATACAGCATCGGCGTTGGCCCCATGCCGACCGAGGTGACATCGACGCCGGCGGCGCGCAGGCCCTCGGCGACCGCGTCATGCAGGCGCGGCGAGCTCAGTCGGCCGTCAAAGCCAAGCGCGGCGCGCTGGCCGCCACGGGCACGCAGCATGCTACCAAAGCCGCGGCCGATGGCGCGCGCGTCCGCGTTGGTTAGGGTTTGGCCGACAATGCCGCGGATATCGTATTCGCGCAGAATGGTCGGGTCGAATTGATGGGCCGAGCACATCACGCCTCCTCGCCGCCGCCAGCGGCCGTGGGGCGCCCGACGCAGCTATAGTCGAAGCCGGCGGCCGCCATTTCCGCCGGGTTGTAGACATTGCGCAGGTCAATCATGCGCGGCGTTTTCAATAGCTCCTTGATGCGCTTGAGGTCGAGGGCGCGGAACTGGTTCCATTCGGTCAACAAGGCGACCGCGTCGGCTCCGTCCATGGCTTGATAAGCGTCGTCGCACCAGCCGACATCGTCCAACAGCGCGCGGGCCTCGTCCATGCCTTCGGGATCGTAGGCGCGAATTTGGGCGCCGGCCGCTTGCAGGGCGGGGATGATCGCCAGGCTCGGCGAATCGCGCATGTCGTCGGTGTTCGGCTTGAAGGTGACCCCGAGAATGGCCAGGGTCAGACCGGCCACCGAACCATCGCACGCGGCGATGATCTTGTCGGCCATGCGCGCCTTGCGTTTATCGTTCACATCGACGACCGTCTCGACGATGCGCAGGGGCGCGTCCATGTCTTGCGCGGTTTTGACCAGGGCCAGGGTGTCCTTGGGAAAACAAGACCCGCCATAGCCCGGTCCCGGGTGCAGAAATTTGTTGCCGATGCGGCCGTCTAGGCCAATGCCCTTGGCCACGTCATGAACGTCGGCGCCGACCTTTTCACAGAGATCGGCGATCTCGTTGATAAAGGTGATCTTGGTCGCCAGAAAGGTGTTGCCGGCGTATTTGATCAACTCGGAGGTTTCCAAACTGGTGAACACGATCGGCGTTTCGATCAAAAACAGCGGGCGGTAAAGTTCGCGCATGACCGCGCGCGCGCGTTCGCTGTCGGTGCCGATGACCACCCGATCGGGGCGCATAAAATCGCCAATCGCCGAGCCCTCGCGCAGAAATTCGGGGTTTGAGCAAATGTCGAACGCCGCTTGCGGTCGGCATTTCTGGATAATCTCCGACACCTCGCGGCCAGTGCCGACTGGCACCGTTGATTTGGTCACGATCACCGCGTAACCGGTCAGCGCGGCGGCGATTTCCTCGGCGGCGGCATAGACATAGGATAGGTCGGCATGGCCATCGCCGCGCCGGCTGGGCGTGCCAACGGCGATGAACACGGCGTCGGCGCCATCCACCGCGTTGGCCAAGTCCTGGGTGAAGGATAGCCGGCCGGCCCGGACATTTTTCTCGACCAAGGTGTCGAGGCCCGGCTCATAGATCGGGATCTCACCGCGCTGGAGGCGGTCGATCTTGTCGGCGTCCTTGTCCACGCACACCACATCGACCCCGAACTCGGAAAAACAGGCGCCGGAAACCAGGCCGACATAGCCCGTTCCGATCATGGCGATGCGCATGGCGGCTAATCCTTCGCGTATGAATGGATGATTTTTCGCACGCCGGCGGCCATGTCTGGACGGGCCAGGGCGAAGGCGATATTGGCTTCGAGAAAGCCGGTTTTATTCCCACAATCGAAGCGCGTGCCGTCGAATTTAAAGCCGTGGAAGGGGTGCTTGCCGATCTGCCGGGCCAGCGCGTCGGTCAGTTGGATCTCATCGCCGGCGCCCCGCTCCATGCGCGCCAGATCATCGAAAACCGCCGGCTGAATAATATAGCGGCCAATCACCGCCAGATTTGATGGTGCTTCTTGCGGTTTCGGCTTTTCCACCAGGCCGTCGACCTGCACCAAACGACCATCCGCGCCGCCCGGTGCGATCACCCCATAGCTGGCGGTTTCGGCCGGCGCGACTTCCATCACCGCCAACATATTGCCGCCCACCGCGCCATGGGCCGCGACCATTTGTTTGAGACAGCCGGGCGCGCTGAGGATCAGGTCATCGGCGAGCAGGACCGCGACCGGTTCATCGCCGACGAAATTACGCGCGCACCACACCGCGTGGCCAAGGCCGAGTGGTTCCTGCTGGCGGATGAAGGCCATGTTGCCGGGGGCCGGAATGGTTTCAGCCAATAGGGTCAGGGCGTCATCCTTGCGCCGGTTGGTCAGCATGTCCTGAAGTTCATAGGCATGGTCGAAATGGTCTTCGATCGATGCTTTGCCGCGGCCGGTGACGAAAATGAACTCTTCGATGCCGGCCTCTCGGGCCTCGTCGACGGCGTATTGAATCAGCGGTTTATCGACCACCGGCAACATTTCTTTTGGCATGGATTTCGTCGCCGGTAAGAAACGGGTCCCCAGACCGCCGACGGGGAAAATGGCCTTGCGGATCGGGGCGGACATGGCGTTCAAATCCCTGGCAGGGCGTCTTTAGGACGCGTGAACTCCCCGTTCTTGCCATACCGGCCGCGGCGACGCAACCGCCCATCGGGGCCGCTGGGGAGCCGCTTCAGGCGTCCAACAGCACGTCTTTGGCGCGGTTAATCTGTGTGGCCAGGTAATCCGAACCGCCCCGGTCGGGGTGGGCGATTTTCATCAACCGGCGATGGGCTTCGCGGATCTCGCGGGCGCTCGCGCCGGCGGCCACGCCCAGGACCGCACGCGCCTGGTCGGCGGTCATTTCGGCGTCATCGAAGCTCGCTGATTCGCCGCTTCCTTGGCCGCCGCCGGGGTCGCTTCGTCGTCGCCACTCATCGCCATGCTGACGGTCCAGGAAGGTTTCCAGAGCCTGCGCGCCTTGTGAGTCCTCTTGCCGACACTGGGCCAAAAGCGCCAGCGTCTCGTCCAGGGTCAAGCTCGTGAGTTCGCGCCCGCGATAAGGGCCATCCAGGACTTCGCCCGATAGCTGGCCGCTGTCATGTTCGAGGCGCATCAGCAAAAGGCGGGTGCGAATTTCCGAGCTTTGCCCCGGCCGTGGGCCGGCGGCGGTGCGCGCCATATTGCCAAACCGTCCGATCAGCCCGCCCCAGCGCAACAGGAACGGCAGGACGACAGCGAATAAATAGCCGAGAATGTCGAAACGCCGGCTAATCGCGACGAAAATGGCGCCGCCGGCCAGCACCGCCAGGGCGAACCACTTCAAACCGCGCAGAATTTGGCGCGGCGGCGCGCCGGCCAACCAACGGACGGTTAAAATCGCCCCAACGACCAGTCCGAGGCCGAGGATCAGATAGGTCATCGGTCGGTCAAACGGTGGCTCAACAGGCGGGCCGCGCCGCCGGTTTTTTCGGCATGGGCGAGAAACGCTTGGCGACCGCCGCTGGCATAGACCGCCACCGCCGCCAGCAAATCGCGGAGTTGGTCGGCGCTGGCGGCGTCGAACGGGCAATAGGCGCCGCCGCTAAGCTTGGCGATTTGACCGAAGGCTTTGGCCGCCAAGGGGTCGCCACCCTCGTGGAACATAAAGGCGGGCACGCCCTTGAGGCCCAATTGGCCGGCCAAGTGGCAGACGGCGTCGATATCCTCCTCGAAGGCGTCGCCGACAAACACCAGGGCATCGACCCGCGAGCGGTCATTTTCCTTGATGGCATGGCGCAGTACCTTGAGCAATTGGGTGTGGCCGCCCAAGCAACGCACCGAGGTCATCGCGCGCAACAGGTCGCTCGCCGTCGGATACCATTTCGACGCCTTGCATTCGCCAAAGCCACGGTAAAACACCAATTGGACCGCCAGGCCGCCGATCGCGGCGGTGGTTTGGAACATCGTGCCTTGGATTTGGCAGGCTTGGTCCCAGCGCGGCTCACGCGAGGCGGTGGCGTCCATGGCGAAAATCAAGCGTCCCTGACGGCCGCCGGCGCCAGGATTCGGCCGGGCGCGCACCTGCGACAGGAAGTCGGCCACCTCGCGGTCAGAGGAGGGNGCCGCCGGGGCGCCGGGCGGCGTTATCGTGGGGGCACGTTTGTCGGTCATGGTCACGCCTCGTTAAGGTTCTTATTATGTTGTGTGAGCCGGGGCCGTTTCCAGGGGATTGCGGGTGTGAAAATTGACATTCGGGCCATTCGACCCAACGATGCCGACGCGGTGGTCGCCATGGCCGCCGCTCTATCGGCCCATGAGGGCAAGGCGCCGCCGCCGTTCGACGTCGCCGCCTTTCGCCGCCACGGCTTTGGCGCGCGCGCCTTGTTCGACGGCATGATCGCCGAGACCGGCGGCGAAGCGGTCGGCTACGCCCTATTCTGTGAGATGTTTAACATCGACAGTGGCCGGCCCGGCCTGCACATGATGGATTTGTTCGTACAACCGGAGCATCGCCGGGGCGGCGCCGGGCGCGCCCTGCTCGCGGCCTTGGCGGCCCGTTGCCTGGCCATCGACGGTGGGTGGATCACCTGGCAATGCCTCGAGCGAAACACCGGCGCCATGGCCTTCTATCAGGCGATTGGGGGGCGCCGCTTCGCTTGCGCCGATTTTGAACTGGCTGGTGACGCCCTTGGCGCGCTGGCCGCCGGCGCGTCAAACACGCGCGGTGCGCGGGGTTAGCTGCGCGGCGCCTCGACCGGCCCACCGGCCTCGGTCCAGGCGTTGAAGCCTCCATCAATATGGGCGACTGGCGCCAGCCCCATGTCCTGGGCGGTTTTGGCCGCCAGGGCCGAGCGCCAACTGGCCGCGCAATAGAACACGAAGGTTTTGTCACCGGCGAAAAAATCCTTGTGATAGGGGCTTTTCGGATCAATCCAGAATTCCAGCATGCCGCGCGGCACATGGCGGGCGCCGGCGATGCGCCCGGATTTGGCGATTTCGCGGACGTCGCGAATGTCGATGAAGATCACATCCGCGCGGCCATGCATGTCGCGCGCCTCGGCGATGGAAATCTGACGGGTGGCGGCGTTGGCCTCGTCAATGAAGTCGAAAACCGATTTGGTGATGTTCTGGGGCATGGCGCGGGCCTGAAAAAATGCAACGGTCCTCCAGCCTAACCGCCAACGCCGTCGATGACAATTTAACGCCGTCGCCGGCGCCGCGTTGGGGTGGGCGGCGCCGGCAGGTCGATGGCTTGGGCCAGGCGGGGGAAGTTGTCGAGGCCATGGGGAAACGCCATGGCGGCGACGAAATGTTCCTGGAAAGCCGGGGCGACGGCGGTTTCGATTTTTTCGACCCGCCGCACGGTGGTCTCAATCGCCGGGCGGGCATGGCGATCGAGCAAGGCCATGACGGCACCGGTACCGGCGGCGTTGCCGGCCGCGCGCATCGCCGCCGGGTTGCAATCGGGGAGCATGCCGAGCACCATGGCGTAGAGCGGGTTGATTTGACTGCCAAAGGCGCCGGCCAGCACGATCCGCTCGACCCGGGTCACCGCCAAGGCGTCCATCAACAAGCGGGCGCCGGCGTAAAGCGCGGCCTTGCCAAGTTGAATCGCGCGCACATCGTTTTGGGTGATGGTCACTGTTTCGTTCAGACGAAAACTGAAGGTTCGCCCTTCGGCGACAATGCCGGTCACCCGTCCCGCGTGCCGGCCATCGATGATCCCATCGGCGGTCATCAGGCCGGCCAAATACATCTCGGCGATGGCTCCGACAATGCCGCTGCCGCAAATGCCGGTGACGCCGGTGCCGGCGGTGGCCGCGGCGAAACCCGGCGCGTCGGACCACAGCGGACAACCGATCACCTTGAAGCGCGCCAGGCCGCTAGTCCGGTCGATGCGCACCCGCTCGATGGCGCCGGGCGCGGCCCGCTGCCCGCCACTGATCTGGGCGCCCTCGAAGGCCGGTCCGGTGGGGCTTGAGGCCGCCAACAGCCGTTGGCGATCGCCCAAAACCAATTCGGCGTTGGTGCCGACATCGACGATCAAGGTCACCTGATCGGCCTGATCCGGGGCCTCGGCCAATATCACCGCCGCCGTGTCGGCGCCAACATGACCGGCGACACAGGGCAGGGCATAGACGCGCGCGCCGGGATGTAACGGCAGGTTGAGGTCGGCCGCCGACCAGGTCAGCGCGCCATCGGTGACCAAAGCAAAGGGCGCGGTGCCAAGTGGCCGCGGGTCGAAACCGAAAAACAAGTGATGCATTACCGGATTGCCGACCACCACCAGGTCCAGCACCTCGCCGGCGGCGATATCGGCACGCGCCGCCGCCTCGCGCGCCAGGTCGGCGACCGCCTGGCGAATAGCGCCGGTGAGGGCTTCCTGCCCATCGGCGTTCATCTGGACATAGGAAACCCGGTTCATCACATCCTCACCGAAACGGATTTGCGGGTTCATCATGCTGGCGGTCGCTTGAACCCAACCGGTCGCCAGGTCCACCAAATGGGCCGACAGGGGGGTGGAGCCGATGTCGACGGCCATACCGAGCGCCTGGGTGCGCAGTCCAAGCCAAATCGCGACCACCCGCCGGCCGTTGCGCAGCGCCACCGTCACCTGGCCATCGTCGGCGGCGAGGGTGCTCTGCAGGATGGCCAGCACATGGCCGTCGGCGGTGAGGCGATCGGCCAATTCGGCGTCGGGCCATTGGCCCGCGAGGGCGCTCTCGAGGCGCTCGAAATCGCCGCGCGGGGTGGCCAAATCGGCCGGCGGCACGGTGACGAAATATAGCCGCAGCAGAGGATCGACGGTGAGCGCGCCGGCGTTCAATTCTTTCACAATCACTTGTTTGTGAATTTGACTGCCGGCCGGCACGTCGACCACCACGTCGCCGCGCAGGCGCGTTTGGCAGGCCAGCCGACGTTCCGGCGGCCAGCCGTGGCGGGCGGCGAAACGACTTTCGGCTGCGCTGGGGGGCGATACATGGGCCGCCGTCGAACGCAGTTGAAACTTGGCGAAATCGCCGGTCGGCAGGTCGACCTGGCAGCGCCCGCAAAGGCCGCGCCCGCCACACACTGAATCCAGGTCGATCCGCTGTTCGCGGGCCAGGTCGAGGAGATCGCGGCCAAGGGCCGCCGCGCCGTGCTTGCCGGCCGGCAACCAGACCACCCGGGCGCTGTTCGTGGACGCCGATGGCGGGGTTTTGCCGGCGGCCATCGGAGCGCTGGTTTAGCCGGCCCGGCGGCGGCGGCGGGCGCGCCGTTGATCGCCTTCGCCCGCGGCGTCGGCCACCGGGGCGCGAAAACGGGCGATCCAACGCCGGCATTGGGGGTCGTGGCCGGCCATCACATTGGCGCCATGCACCGCCGTCATCTCGGTCTCGCGCAAGGGGTTCATGATCGCCGAAGTCATGCCGGCGCCGATGGCCATGGCCAGAAAAGTGGCGTTCAAATGGTCACGCGCCGGCAGGCCAAAGGAAATGTTGGAGGCGCCGCAAATGGTGTTGACGCCCAGTTCCGCGCGCAGGCGGCGGATCAATCTCAACACCCCGACGCCGGCGTGATCGAGGGCGCCGACCGGCATCACCAGCGGGTCGACAATGACATCGGCGGCGGCGATGCCGTAATCGGCGGCGTGCGCGACAATCCGCCGTGCCACGTCGAAACGAACGTCGGGGTCTTCGGAGATACCGCTTTCGTCATTGCTAATGGCGACCACCGCCGCGCCATGTTTTTTGACCAGCGGCAAGATCGTCTCCAGGCGTTCCTCCTCGCCGGTCACCGAGTTGACCAGGGCTTTGCCCTGATAGGCCGCGAGCCCGGCCGCCAAGGCCGACACCACCGAACTGTCAATGGCCAGCGGCACATCGGTGACGGCCTGCACCCGGACGACGCATTGGGCCAGAAGCGCCGCTTCGTCGGTCAGGGGAATGCCGGCGTTGACGTCGAGCATATGCGCGCCGGCGGCAACCTGCGCGCGGGCTTCTTCCTCCCCCCGTCCAAAATCGCCGGCCGCCATTTCGGCGGCCAACAACTTGCGGCCGGTGGGATTGATGCGCTCGCCGATGACGCAGAACGGGTGATCGAAACCGATCCGAACTTCGCGGCTGGCGGAATGCAGGATGGTGGTGGTCATGGGACACCTTTCTGCCAGGTTATGCGCCGCGCCGCCGGTCCGCCGTCAGGAAGCGTCGCGTAGCGGCGCGCGTAATTTGAACCCGCCCGCCTCATCCTGATCGAAAGCGCCATCCACCACCGCGTTGGCCCAAGCGGCGGTTTTTGCGAAGCCGCCAAAGGGATAGAGAGGGAAGCCGGCGAGTCGGCATTCGGGTGCGCCGGTGATCGCCGCCGCCAGGCCGGCGACCAAACGGTC
>NZLB01000086.1 GCA_002694075.1 Nisaea sp. | reverse complement strand
CGCGTCAGCGGTCGCCTGGCCCTCATGAAGCAAAACATCGCCAATCACCACGCGGGCGCCGGCGGCAACCATGCAGCGCGCGGTTTCGGCGCCAATGCCCCGGGCGGCTCCGGAAATCAGCGCTACTTTCCCATCCAAACTGTTCATTTTTCCCTCCCCATCTTGGCGTGACGTGGGCCGCCCGCCATCGTTCCGAGCATGGTCGCGGGGCGATCCGACCAGGTCAATAGTTTCGCGCTTAGGCGGGCCGCACCAATACAGGGAAACGCGATCATGGGGCCATCGGCGGCACCGGCTAATCTGGTCAAGGGCGGGGCTTTTCTGGTGTTGGCGGTGTTGATGTTCGACACCATGGGGGCGATCGTCAAATATCTGTCGGCCAACTATCCGCCCCAGCAACTTTCGCTGTTTCGCAATCTCTTCGGCTTGCTGCCGAGCGCGGCGGTATTGTTCGCCANCAGCGCCTGGCACGCGGCCGGTCGGCCGTGGCGGATCCGGCAATGGCGGTTGGGCTTGGCGCGCGGCGGCTTTGTCGCGCTCGCGCAATTCTGTTTTTACGCCGCGCTTGGCCATCTCGCTTTCGCCACCGCCACCACCTTGGCCTTCGCGGGACCATTGATCATCACCGCCCTGTCGGTGCCGGTGCTGGGTCAGCGTGTCGGGCCATGGCGCTGGTCGGCGGTGGTCGTCGGCTTCGCCGGGGNGGTCCTGATCATGCGACCGGGCGCCGATGTGTTCAGCNTCCACGCCCTATTGCCGCTTGGCGCGGCCTTCGGCTACGCCNGTTCCAGCGTCACCGTGCAGCGCTTTGACCGCNATGTGCCAAGCCCCCTGATNAATCTTTATGGCACCGGCGGAGCGCTGGTCGGGGCAGCGGCTCTCGTGCTGTTCAGCGGCGGTTTCGTGCCAGTCGCCGGTCCTCAAGATTGGTTGTGGCTGATCGCCATGGGCGGGCTCGGCGGCTGTGCCGTGCTCTGTTTGATCACCGCTTATCGCAGCGCCCGACCCGGCGATTTGGCGCCACTGGAATATCTCGGCATCCCCTTTTCCTTCACCCTTGGCTGGGCGATTTTCGACGAGGCGCCATTCGACCGGCTATGGCCGGGGGCGCTGCTGGTCGTTGGCGCCGGTCTGCTGATTATCTGGCGCGAACGGCTGCACGCCGGCCGCGTCGGCTGATCGAGCGCTTTCGCCCGGCTGGTCATATGCTAGGCTCGGGCCATGGACGCTATTCCCATCATCGACNCGCATTTCCATTTCTGGGACCACGGCGCCGGCCGTCACCCATGGCTCGCCGGGACCGGTGACAAGGACTTTTTCCTCGGCGATTACAGCGCTTTGCGACGCGATTACCTGCCCGCCGACTATTGGCGCGACGCTGGCGANTTGCCNGTCGTCAAGCTGGTCCATTGCGAGGCCGAATGGGATCGCGACGATCAGGTCGGCGAAACCGCGTGGCTNACCCACTTGCACGCCACCACCGGCTGGCCGAGCGCCCTGGTCGGCCATGCCTGGCTCGACGACCCGGCCTTGGACACGATTCTCGCCGGCCACTGCCAATCCCCGTTGATGCGCGGCATTCGGTCCAAACCGGTCACCGCGCCGCGCGCCGACGCGGCCGCTCCCGACGGCCCCCGCAGCCTGGCCGACCCGGCCTGGCGGCGCGGGTATGCGCGCCTGGCGGATTTTGATCTAAGCTATGATCTGCGCGTGCCATGCTGGCATTTGGCCGAGGCGGCGGCGNTGATCGAAAAGCACCCCGAGATNCCGGTGGTGGTCAATCACCTGGGCTTTCCGTGGGACCGTTCGGACGATGGCCTGGCCNTTTGGCGCGACCAGATGCGNNCCATCGCGCGCTTGCCCTGGGTTCATCTGAAAGTCTCGGAACTGGGCTTGAAGGACCGCCCATGGTCGGNCGAGGAAAACCGCCGTGTGGTTATGGAAGCGGTGGAGATTTTCGGCACCGGGCGGTGCATGTGGGCGTCCAATTTTCCGGTCGCCGGCCTGCGTGTCGGCTACCGCGAGCAGGTGANCGCGATGCTGGCGATGTTCGANGGGTTCANCGCCGGCGANCGGCNCGCCCTGTTCCACGACAACGCCGCGCGGTTTTACCGTCTGGACGCGGGCTGAGCCCCAAACGCGGACGGCCCGGTCGAAACCGGGCCNCCGTCTTGATCAAAAAATCACGCCCGATCAGCGCCGCTCGACCATTAATTTCTTAATTTCGGCGATGGCTTTGGCCGGGTTCAGACCCTTCGGGCAGGTCTTGGTGCAGTTCATGATGGTGTGACAGCGGTAGAGCCGGAAGGGGTCCTCTAGCTCGTCCAACCGCTCGCCGGTCATCTCATCGCGCGAGTCNGCGATCCAGCGATAGGCCTGCAGCAGGATGGCCGGGCCGAGGTAACGGTCGCCGTTCCACCAATAGCTCGGGCAAGAGGTCGAGCAACAGAAGCACAGCACACATTCCCACAGACCGTCGAGCTTGGCGCGCTCTTCCGGGCTTTGCAGCCGCTCGGAATCCGGCGGCGGCGGGGTTTTCGACTTCAACCACGGCTCGACCGACGCCAATTGGGCATATAGCTGGCTGACNTCNGGCACCAAATCTTTGACCACCGGGCGGTGCGGCANGGGGTAGATGTGCACATCGCCNTNGACATCCTCGATNGGCTTNAGGCAGGCCAAGGTGTTGGTGCCGTCGATGTTCATNGCGCACGAGCCGCAAATCCCCTCGCGGCAAGACCGTCGGAAGGTCAAGGTGGTGTCGATCTCGTTTTTGATTTTCATCAACGAGTCCAAGACCATCGGCCCNCATTCGTCGAGATCGATTTCGTAGCTATCCATCCGCGGGTTATCGCCGGTATCGGGGTCGTAGCGATAAATTTTAAAGGTCTTCACCCGCTTGGCGTCNTCGGTCGCCTTATAGGTGGTGCCGCTTTTGACCTTGGAATTGGCGGGCAACGCAAATTCAGCCATCGGAACCGTCTTTCTCTAATTTTCCCCAACGCACGCCCTGTGGCGCCTCAATAAACCCGCGCTTTGGGCGGGAAGCTCTCGACCTCGTCGGTCAAGGTGTTCATGTGCACGTCGCGATACATCACTTCGTGGTCATAGTTTTCGTCGAGCCACATGCAGGTGTGCTTCATCCAGTTTTCATCGTCACGCTCGGTGAAATCCTCGCGCGCATGAGCGCCGCGGCTTTCTTTGCGTAGATGAGCGCTGGTGATGGTGACCATGGCTTGGCCGACCAGGTTGTCGAGTTCCAGGCCCTCGACCAGATCGGTGTTCCAAATCAACGAGCGGTCGCTGATGCCGACATCTTTCATCGACTCGGCGATTTCCGACATCACCTTGACGCCTTCGGACAGNATTTCCTCGTCACGGAAGACAGCGGCGTGCTTTTGCATGGCCCGTTGCAGGCGGTCGCGCACCTCGGCCACTTTCAGCGAGCCTTTGGCGTGGCGCATGGCNTCGAGGCGGGCGATGGCGCCCTCGCCGGCGTCGCTCGGCAAGGGCTTNTGCGGCGCGCCGGGGGTGATCAACTCGGCCGCGCGCAGGGCGGCGGCGCGGCCAAACACCACGATGTCGAGCAGCGAATTGGTGCCCAACCGGTTGGCGCCATGAACCGACACACAGGCCGCTTCGCCGATGGACATCAGGCCCGGGCACACCCGATCCGGATCGTCGGCGGTCGGCGCCAGCACCTCGGCGTGATAATTGGTCGGAATACCGCCCATATTGTAATGCACGGTCGGCAAGATCGGGATCGGCTCCTTCGTCACATCGACGCCGGCGAAAACCTTGGCGGTCTCCGAGATACCCGGCAGGCGCTGGTGCAGGACCGCCGGGTCCAAATGCTCCAAGTGCAGGTTGATGTGATCGGCCTGCGGGCCAACGCCGCGCCCTTCGTTGATTTCGATGGTCATCGCCCGGCTGACCACATCGCGCGAGGCCAAGTCCTTGGCGGTCGGCGCGTACCGCTCCATGAAGCGCTCGCCCTCGGAATTGGTGACGTAGCCGCCTTCGCCGCGGGCCCCTTCGGTGATCAAACAGCCGGCGCCATAAATGCCGGTCGGATGGAATTGCACAAACTCCATATCCTGCAATGGCAGGCCGGCGCGCAGCACCATGCCGTTGCCGTCGCCGGTGCAGGTATGCGCCGAGGTGCAGGAGAAATAGGCGCGGCCATAGCCGCCGGTCGCCAAAATCACGCTGTGGGCGCGGAATTTGTGGATCACGCCATCTTCCAGATCGATGGCCATGACGCCGCGGCAAGCGCCTTCCTCGTCCATGATCAGGTCGATGGCGAAATATTCGATGAAAAACTCCGCGCCGCCCCGCAGCGATTGCTGATAGAGGGTGTGCAAAATCGCGTGGCCGGTTCGGTCGGCGGCGGCGCAAGCGCGTTTGGCCGGCGCTTCGCCGTAATTCAGCATGTGGCCGCCGAACGGCCGCTGATAGATCCGGCCCTCCTCGGTGCGGCTAAATGGCACACCGTAGTGCTCCAACTCGATCACCGCCGGGATGGCGTTACGGCACATGTACTCGATGGCATCCTGGTCACCGAGCCAATCGGCGCCCTTGACGGTGTCGTACATGTGATATTTCCAGTTGTCGTCCTCGCCCATGTTGTCGAGGGCGGCGCCAATCCCGCCTTGCGCGGCCACCGTGTGACTGCGCGTCGGGAACACCTTGGTGACGCAGGCGGTCTTCAAGCCGGCCATGGTCATGCCCAGGGTGGCGCGCAAACCGGCCCCACCGGCGCCGACGACAACCGCGTCGTAGGTGTGCTCGACGATTTTGTAGGATTCCATAATCCCTTACCCTCCAAAGGCGATCTTCAAAACCGAGAAAATCGTGGCCGTGCCAAACAGAATGAGTCCGAATT
>NZLB01000085.1 GCA_002694075.1 Nisaea sp. | reverse complement strand
TCATGCCGCCGGTCGAAATGCCGATCCAGTGGACTCGGGGGAGGTCGAGTGCGGTCATCACCCCGACCGCGTCGTCTTCGAATTCGGTGAGGCTGTAAGGGCCGGGCGGCGCGGCGCTGCCGCCATGGCCGCGCCAATCATAGCGCAGCAGGCGATAGCGGTCGGCCAGGGCCGCCACCTGCCGGTCCCAGATGCGCAGGCTGGTGCCCATGGCGTGGGCCATCATCGCCACCGGCGCGCCGACCGGGCCGTCCCAGCGATAGGCGAAGTTGAGCCCTCCGACCGTGACCGTTTGGGTTTCCATGTCGTCCCGCCTCATAGCGGCCCATCCGGGCCATGGTATCGCACCAAAACCTTGCCAAAAAACTTACCCGCCAGCATGTCGCCAAGGGCATCGGGCGTGTTCTCGAACCCGTCGACGAGGTGGTGACCGGCGCGGATTTTACCGGCCTGACACAGCGCCAGCATGCGTTCGCGCGCGAAGGCCCAACGTTCCGGATAGGAATAGCGCGAAAAGCCATAGACCACCGCCTCGCGCGCCCATAGCTGGCGCATATTGACCGGGTCGCTGGCCGGGGTCGGCGAATTGTTCGAGGCGGTGCGCCCGACGATCAACACCCGCGCATGTTTGGCGAGATTCTCGAAAACCTGGTCGGTGATCGGCCCGCCGGTGGTGTCGAAGACCTGGTGGGCGCCGTCGGGCAGGGCCGTCGCCAGGGCCGCGGCGAAATCATCGGCCCGATGATCCAGGCAGCGGTCGGCGCCGAGGGTGTTTTCCACATAAGCGCATTTTTCGGCGCCACCGGCGATGCCGATCACCGTCATGCCGGCGAGCTTGCCCAATTGCACCGCGTAACCGCCCACCGCACCGGCCGCCGAGGTCACCACCATGGTCTGTCCCGGTATCGTTCGGCCATAAAGATCGAGCGCGGTATAGGCGGTCAGGCCGGGCGAGCTGAGCGCGGTCAGCCACAGGGTCGGGTCGTCCAAACCGTCGACCGCTTGCAAGTCGTTCGGGCGCGCCTCGGCCCGGCGGCGCCAACCCAGCCGGCCGGTCACAGTCTGGCCCAGGTCGAAACCGGCCGCCGGCAGTGGTCCCCGTTCGATCACCGTGCCGAGCATGTCGCAGTCGATCAGTTCGCCAATCTCAAACGGCGTGGTGTAGTTCTTAAAGTCCTTCATGCGCTGGCCCTGCCAGGGCGATAGCGCGACATAATCGACGCGCACGCGCACTTCGTCGTCGCGCAACGGTTGGTCGGGACAGGTTTCGAAGGTGATATGTTCGCGCCCCGGCAAGTCGACCGGTCGGCGCGCCAGGATCATGCGCTGATTGTCCCCGCTCATAACGCCGCCATCACTTGGCGGCGGGAAACGCAGGGCGCCGCCGCCGGCGTCATGGCTGGCGAGCCCAAGCGGGCGAGGTGGCGCGAAGGCGGGGATAGACCCATGTCGGTAACATCCTGGTAAGAAAGGCCCGGTACTATCGCCCGCCGGCGGCGGGGGATCAACCGCGCCGCCGGCGACGATTGGCCGCGTGCGGTCACGGCACTTGGCGCCAATCGGTCAGATGCCAAAAAATTGTCGCCAACTCGGTTTCCAGGCGCAGGCGCACGGGCACCCAAAAATCCGGTCCGGCGGCTTTGGCCACCCAGATCTCCACCTCCGGCGGCGGTTGATCCTCGCCGAACCAGGATTTCTTATAGCCGCCGGCGAGCACCTCATAGGTCAGCAGGCAGCGCTCGGCGGCGCCATCAAAGGGCGCGTGGCGCGAACCTTTGAGCGTCGCCGGCCCGAGATAGCGGAGGGTCCAATCGGTGCGCGCCTTGCCATTGTAAATCGGCAAGGTGGTGGCGCAGGCTTCCGCCACCGCCGGTTTGCTGGCGGCCATCGCCAGGGCGGCCAAGGGGTTAACCCCGGTGCGGCGAAGGGCCGGCGGCACTGGGTCGCGATCCTCAATCGGGACCGGCGGGCGCACATCCTCCTCAAGGGCGCCATCGGCCGCCCGCGCCAGGCTGATCCGCCGGCGATCGCCGCGGTAGACCGACGTCTGATTGTATTGATTCGCGCGCCATGGCCGGTCGGTGGCGCCGTGGCCGTCGACGCGGGCCTGGAACGGGAACATCCAGTCGAGAAAGCCGCTGGAGCGCGCATCGCTGGTGATGTGATAGCGCGCGCCGGTGATGTCGACGCGAGCGGTCACGCGCACCGCCTCCAGGCCGCCATAATAGGCGACATAGTCGAGCTCGGTGGCGGCCGTCGCCGGTTCGGCGAGCGTCGCCGCCATGATCGCGCCGCCGGCGAGGATGCCGCGGCGGACCGTGGCCAGAGGTTTCGTGGTCATCTTCGCTCGCTCCATCGCGGCCCGTTGTTTGCCGTTAAGTGTGCCGAAAGGTTCGCCCCATATATGGCGTCGGGGATGGATTTTGACAGGGATTAGAATTTCCGTCTCAATGCGCGCCGGCGTTCTGGCGCCGAGGATTTCCACGGGAGGGACGGAGACCATGGCCGCCGCACTTTTTCAACCGCTTTCGCTGCGGGGCTTGACCCTCGCCAACCNTGTGNTCATCGCGCCGATGTGCCAATACAGCGCCGAGGCCGGCCTGCCNACCGACTGGCATTTGATCCACCTNGGCGGCCTGTCGATGNCCGGTAGCGGGCTTTTGATNATNGAGGCGGTGGGGGTTGAGCCGCGCGGCCGCATCACCCCGCAATGCCTGGGGCTCTACGACGATGAAACCGAGGCCGCCTTGAAACGTGTGGTCGACGCCTGTCACGCCCATGGCAACACGCCGCTCGCCGTGCAATTGGGCCATGCCGGCCGCAAGGCTTCCTGTCACGCGCCGCAGAACGGCGGCAAACCGCTGGCCGCGGCGGAGGGCGCGTGGCCAACCATCGGGCCGTCGGCGGTGCCTTTCGCCGAGGGCTGGCACACGCCGACCGAAATGACCCGCGCCGATATGGACGATGTCGTCGCCGCCCATGTGCAAGCCACCGAACGGGCCGAGCGGATCGGTTTCGCGGCGGTCGAATTACATGGCGCCCATGGCTATTTGATCAGCTCGTTCTTGTCGCCGCTGGCCAACCGGCGGACCGACGCCTATGGCGGCGACCGCGCCGGGCGCATGCGCTTCCCCTTGGAAGTCTTCGCCGCCATGCGCGCCGCCTGGCCGGCCGACAAGCCGATGGGCGTGCGCCTCAACGGCACCGATTGGGACGAGGCCGGCCTGGCCGGTGATGACGCCGTCGCCTTCGCCCGCGCGCTGAAAGACCTTGGCTGCGATTTCTTCGATGTCTCGGGCGGCGGCAACTCGATGGTGCGCCCGCCGCTTAAGCCCGGCTATCAAGCGCCCTTCGCCGAGGCCGTCAAACAGGCCACCGGCGTGCCGACCATGGCCGTCGGCATGATCCGCGCGCCGCATATCGCCGAGGAATTGGTCGCCGGCGGCCAATGCGACATGGTCGCCATCGCCCGCGGCTTTTTATACGAGCCGCGCTGGACCTGGCGGGCGGCCCATGAACTGGATGGCGAGGCGGCCTATCCGCATCAATATCAACGCGCCAATCCCAAGCTGTGGCCGCAAGCCTTCGCCGACGCCGAGGAGGACCCGACGGTCACCTGGGTGCCGGGCGCCGCGCCGCATATCATGGTGCCGAAACGCCCCTGACGGGGGCGGCGGACCGACCCTGATTGAAAAATCGGAGCCAGGCCCGGCAATATCTCTTAATTCGCGTCGTTCCTAAGATAACAGGGCGGCGGCGGGCAAGAATATGCCGTGCGCTTTCCCCAATATGTTGAAAAACAATAAGGGGAGAGGGCCGATGACCATGCCCGCCACACCCGCGGCGGCCGCGCCGCCACCATCGCCCGCCGGCGCCCAGACGCCGCCCAGCTGGCGCCGCAAAATTGGCGCCGGCCCGCCGCGCGGCGGCGTTACCGCCGGCCAATTCGTCGATATTGGCCCCGACGCCAAAACCGCCGCCGAATGGGCCTTGCGTGGATTAACGCCGCCCGATCTGGCGGCGCTGCGGGCTTATCGTTTGGCGCGGGTGCGTGAACAATTGGCGGCGCGCGATTGTGGTGCCATCCTGCTGTGCGATCCGCTCAACATCCGTTACGCCTGTGACGCTAGCAATATGCAGGTGTGGTGCGCCCATAACGCCGTGCGCTATCTGTTTCTGCCACTCGATGGCCCCTTGGTGTTATTCGAATTCCAAAGCAGCCGCCATCTCGCCGCCGGCCTGGACCTGATCGCCGAGGTGCGCCCGGCGATTTCCTGGAATTACATGCACGGCGGCGAGGCGCTGGCGACCAAGGCCCGCCGCTGGGCCGCCGAGATCGTCGATTTGATGGTCGCCCATGGCGGCAATCGCCGCTTGGCGGTCGACCGGGTCAATCCGGAGGGGGCGGCGGCGCTCGGCGAATTGGGGCTCAGCCTGCACAACGGCGAGGCGGTGATGGAATTGGCGCGCGTCGTCAAGGGCGCGCCGGAAATCGCCGCCATGCGCTGCGCCCTGGCCGCCTGCGAGGCGGCGATGGCCGAGATGCAGGCGGCCCTGGCGCCGGGCGTCAGCGAGATCGAGCTGTGGTCCCACTTGCACGCCGGCAATATCAAACGCGGTGGCGAGTGGATCGAGACGCGCCTGCTGACTTCGGGCGCGCGCACCAATCCCTGGCTCCAGGAATGCGGCAGCCGCCAAATCCAGGCCGGCGATCTGGTCGCCTTCGACACCGATTTGATCGGCCCCGATGGCTATTGCGCCGATATCTCGCGCACCTGGTTGTGCGGCGACCGGCCGGCCAGCGGCACCCAGCGCGACCTCTTCGCGGTCGCCCGCCAGCATATCGATGAAAACCGGGCGCTCCTCAAACCCGGCGTGCATTTGCGCGAACTGACCGAGAAATCCGACCGCCTGCCCGAGGCTTATCGCGCCCATCGCTATCCGGTGGTGATGCATGGCGTCGGGCTGTGCGACGGATCCCCTCGTGGTCTATCCCGAGGACGCCGAGCACGCCGTTTATGACGCGGTGCTGGCGCCGGGCATGGTGCTTTGTGTGGAAGCCTATGTCGGCGCCGAAGGCGGCGGCGAGGGCGTGAAATTGGAAGAACATTTGTTGATCACCGACACCGGCAGCGAGACCTTGTCACACTATCCCTTCGACCCGGCGCTTGACAGGTGAGGGGATCAGACCGCCGGCCGCGGCCAGGCGGGGTCGCGAAACTCCTGAATCTCGAAGCGGTAGCCGGCCGGATCGCGGAAAAACGCCGAATAGACATTGAATTTCTCGCTCAGCGCCGGCGGGCCGTCGAAGGCGACGCCGCGGGCCCGCCAATCGCCATAGACCCGGTCGACGTCATCGACCACGAAGGTATAGGTGACGCCCGGGTCGTCCGGCACCGGCCGGTTGCGGCAGACGCCGAGAAAACTGTCGCCGGTGACGCGGTAGATATGGCAATGGTCGTCCTGGTTCAGCACCAGGTCGAGGCCGATCACCTCGCGCAGGAAGGCTGAGCTGGCGGCCAGATCGCGGGTGTAGATGAAGGTCACTTGTTGCTGGATCACGGGGCCTCACGAGGTGATGACAGCAGAGGGTAGCGCGCGGCCACCACCGCCGCAACCAGCGCGCGTGAATCGCGGAGCCGGGCATTGACCCAGGGCGGCCAGCCAGCCAGGCCATCGCCGCGTGCGGCGTGCAAGCGCCCGACAGGCATTTGCCATAGGTTGACGGAAGCCAATCCAGGCTGTCCAAACGGTCGCGGAAAAGCGTTTTCAGTCAGAAAAGACTAAGTCATTTGGGGAGTGGGGTCCGAGAGTAATGCAGGGGCACGTGAGCGCCCCCGCGCCGTGGCTAGATCAAGATGGCGATAGCCAAAATGACCAGCCACTTAATGATCGACGATACGTCGATCAAAATTGTGAGGCGCATTGGATAAAATCCTCCGCTAGCTCACAGGCCTATGAGCGTTTCGCTCAAAATTTATTACTCGCTCTGGCCAAGCGAGCCGCCAGGTGCCCGTGCACAGGCTCCCGGCGGATGCGAGGGCAGGTATGGTCGTCTCACCGAGACTTCCATAGGTTCCCATTAGCCGCCGTGGATATCGGCGACACAGGGTGTATCCTCACCCTGGCAGACGGGGGGTGGTTACTTGCGGTGCAAGCCACCTCCCGTCCGCTGAAAAAATTACCGCATAGATTGTAGTGATGAGTCGAGTCGTATTTCCGCTTGGCTGGTTTTCAATGCCGGCCGGAGCGGGGCGCGCCTTCACTTTTTACGATTGAAGCGCGGAATTTGGGCCGGGCTATAGGGGGCGAGGGCCGCCTCAATGGCGTCGAGGTGTGCGTCTGTCACCTCGTCGTCGTAACGATCATCGAAATTGTCGGCATGGAGCGGGTTGGGATATTCGGGCTTGTCGGCCGCCATGGCGCCCTCGCGTTGGTTCTGGTTCACAAATCGACAATGCGCCGATGAGGACAAATTGCAATCAGGGGTGCGCGTTAGCCCGTCAAGACTATTGCACAAAGGCGACGACAAAGAGCCCCTTACGAACTATATTTATACCACACTGTAATGTTTGCCCCTTCAACACTTTCAAACTTCCTGCTCTGTGAAAGCAGGGAGCGGGGGGAGATTTCGACCAATCTCAAGCTGCAAAAACTCCTGTACTACGCGCAGCCGTGGCACCTGGCCCTTTTCAACCAAGAGCTTTTCG
>NZLB01000084.1 GCA_002694075.1 Nisaea sp. | reverse complement strand
CCACAGCCTTTCAAACCGAGGTCGGCGCGCAAAGCGATCTGATCGAGGACGCGGGCAACCGCTACTTCATTCTGCGCGTTGATGGCGTCACCCCGGCCGCGGTGCAGCCCTTGGCGGTGGTTAAAAGCGAAGTGACCGCCGCCTGGCGGGCCGAGAGCCAGCGTCAGGCCGCCGAAGCCATCGCCGCGCGGGTCGAAAAAGCGATCGCTGGCGGCCAAGACTTCGCCGCCGCGGCGGCGGCGGAAAATCTCTCCGTCACCAAGGTCACCGAATTTGCCCGTACCGGCGAGGGCTTGCCAAGCGGCCTGCCGGCCGATTTCGCCGAGGTGGTTTTCGAGTTGACCGGCGACGCCCTTGGCCAAAGCGCCGATGACGCGCAGGTGGCGGTGGTCCAGCTAACCGGCGTGGTCCCGGCCGCGCCCGAGAAAAACCAAGAGGCGGTCGACGCTCTGGCCGAACAATTGACCGGCGAGGTGGCGCGCGACGCCCTTGAGCTGTTTATCGCCGGTCTGCGCCAAAGCCGCGACGTCAGCATCGACCGCGCGGCCATCGACGCCCGCATCAAGAGCCCGCATAATGACTATAACCCCTGATTTCGATAGTTTCCAGGCGGCCTACGCGGCCGGCCAGCCGCAAGTGCTGTCGACCAAATTGGTCGCTGACCTGGAAACGCCGGTGTCGACCATGCTCAAACTGGCCGACGGTCAGGCCAACGCGTTTTTGCTGGAATCGGTGGAAGGTGGCGAGGTTCGCGGGCGCTTTTCGATTATCGGCTTGAAGCCTGACTTGATTTGGCGCTTCACCCGCGACCAAGCCGAGATCAATCGCCAGGCGCGCACCGACCCGGCCGCCTTCGTGCCCTGCGAGAGCGATCCGCTGACCGCCTTTCGCGCGCTTTTGGCGGAAAGCAAGATCGACCTGCCGGCCGATTTGCCGCCGATGGCCGCCGGCCTCTTCGGTTACATGGCCTATGACTCGGTGCGTTTGGTTGAGGATATTCCCGACGATAACCCCAATGATCTGGGCGTGCCCGACGGCATCTTTTTGCGGCCGACCCTGATTTGTATTTTCGACCGTCTCGAGGACATCATCACCGCCGTCACCCCGATCTGGCCGGATCCCGAAGTGTCGGCGCGCGCGGCCTATGACGCCGCCGCTATCCGGCTGGCCGATTTGATCGCCGATTTCCAGCGCAGCCTGCCCTATCGCCGAGAAAGCGGCGCGGCCGCGGCGCCGCTGCCGGCGCCGCAGTCCAACACCACACCGGCGGAATACATGGACATGGTGGCGCGCGCGAAAGCCTATATCAACGCCGGCGACGCCTTCCAAGTGGTCCCCTCGCAGCGGTTTTCCGTGCCCTTCCATTTGCCGCCCCTGGCGCTCTATCGGTCGCTACGCCGGCTCAATCCGTCGCCGTTTTTGTTCTGCTTCGATTTCGGCGATTTTTCGATTGTCGGCTCCAGCCCGGAAATTCTGGTGCGCTTGCGTGACGACGTGGTCACCCTGCGGCCACTGGCCGGCACCCGCCCACGCGGCGCCACGCCGGAGGAAGATAAAACCCTGGCCGAGGAATTGCTGAGCGATCCAAAGGAACGGGCCGAGCACCTGATGCTGCTGGATCTTGGCCGCAACGACGTCGGCCGGGTCGCCAAACCGGGCACGGTCGAGGTGGTCGAACAATTCGTGGTCGAACGCTATTCCCATGTCATGCATATCGCCTCCCATGTGGAGGGCGAAATCGCCGCCGGCTTCGACGGGCTGGACGCGCTGGCCGGCGGGTTTCCGGCTGGCACCGTGTCGGGCGCGCCGAAGGTGCGGGCGATGGAGATCATCGACGAATTGGAAAAATCGCGGCGCGGCGTCTACGCCGGCGCGGTCGGCTACTTTTCCGCCAATGGCTCGATGGACACCTGTATCGCTCTGCGCACGGCGGTGCTCAAAGACGGCACCATGTACGTGCAAACCGGCGCCGGTGTGGTCGCCGACAGCGACCCGGCGGCCGAACAGGCCGAATGCATCGCCAAGGCCCGCGCCCTGATCCGCGCCGCCGAGGAAGCGGTCAACTTCGCCGGCGGTGGCTGAACCGTTATGGCTAAGAGGTCGGCAGCCTAGTCGTCGGCGCCGGCCGCCGCCACCGGCAAGCTGACGCCGCCCTCGTCATCGGGTCGCGGCAGGAAGAAGGTCGCCGCCGACGCGATGGCGGCGAAACCGCCGAGCGCCACAAACAGCCAGAAAAACTCGCCGGTCCACAGATGAATGTAGGAGGCCAGCGGCACCGCCGCCGCCGACACCCCCAGCGCCAGCACGAATTTCAGGCCGAAGGCGGTACCGCGCCACTGCGGCGGCGAATAGCGCGCGAACAAGCTGTTCTCCGCCGGCAAACTGGCCGAGGCGGCGGAGAAAATCATCAACAGCGTCGGCCATAGAAACAAGCTGTGCAAATTGGCGGCCAGCAGCAACAGCGGCAATTGCAGCGCCCAGCAGCCAACATAAACCGCTTTCAAGCTGAACCTGTCGGCCAGCCATCCGCCGACCAATTGAGCCAGGCTGGAGATTACGAAAATGCCGGAGGCCAGCATGCCAACGCCGACCACGCCTTCGCCCAACAGATAGCCAAACCGTTGGTCGAACAGTTTCGGCAGGTTGTTGGAGGCGGCCTGGTAGATCAGGCCCGAGGCGATCACCGTCACCACCAACACCATGGCGCCGCGCACCATTTCCTGGCGCGAGGCTTCGGCGGCCGCGGCCACCTCCGCCACCCGGTCGTGAATCCAGCCACGGGCCACGAACAAAGCCAGGGCCAGGCCGGTCGCCATGCACACCAGCCCGGGCACGATAAAGGCCGACCGCCAGCCCATCTGATCGGTGAAAAAGCCGGCGATCAGGGGCGCGCTGGCGACCCCGGCGGCGCCGAAAAAGCCGGAGATGCCCAAAGCCTTGCCGCGATTTTCGGAATCCCGCACCAGCCAGGCGATGCCGACCGGATGATAGATCGAGGCGAACAAACCCATCAATCCCATGCCCACTGCCAGGCCGATCATGCCCTGGGACAAACCGGTCAGGACCGCCGCCGCGCCGGTGCCGATAAAGTAGATCACCATCATTTTCGGCGCGCTCCACTTGTCGCCCAACCAGCCAGCGGGCAAAGCGGCGGCGCCAAACAAGATGCTGCCCGGCAGCATCAGCATCATCAACACACCATAGGGCTGCTGCCAGTCGCGTTCCAAGGCCAAGACCACGGTCGGAAACAGCAGCATGAACATATGCGCGTAACTATGGCCGACACTGGAAAACACCAGGGCCAGGCGCGCGGCACGGCGATCTCTCACGACAAAACTCCTGAAGGTCGCTCGGCGAGAGGGCTGAGACGACCGTCGCAACCATAGCCAATATTTCCAAATCCGTCCAGCCACGCCCCCGCCCGCCGCTTGCAACCGGCGGACCGAAATTTTAATCTAGGCGATACCTTGCGGGAGCCTATGAACCATGCCGGCACGCTCTTCTTCGCCGACCGCCCACCAAATCGACTGGCTGCGCCGTGGGCTCGGCCAGCCCGGTGGCAAGCTGCCGTTGTTCGATGAAAAGGGCCAGGAGATTGATCGCCGCACGGTGCGCAGCTGCCTCAAGGCCGGTTGGGCGGAACCTTGGTTCGCCAACCCGCTGAAACCCGATTGGCTAGTCTGCAAACTGACCGACCAGGGCCGCGCGGTGATCGCCGACTAACCGTCCAGCTTTTCGCGGAGCAATTGGTTGACCATTTGCGGGTTGGCCTTGCCGCCGGATTTTTTCATCACCTGGCCGACGAAAAAGCCGAATAGTTTGTCCTTGCCACCTTGGTATTCGGCCACCTTATCGGCGTTATCGGCGATCACGCCATCGATCAGCCCGGCGATCTCGCCGCTGTCGGAAACCTGTTTTAGGCCCTTTTCGGCGACAATCGCGTCGGCCGCTTGGCCGGTTTCGACCATCTCGGCGAAGACATCCTTGGCGATCCGTCCGGAAATCGTGCCGTCACCGATCAAATCGACGAGGCCGCCGAGAGCCTCCGGGGTGATCGGGCTGTCGGCAAGGCCGCGGCCGGTTTTGTTAAGCAGGCCGAATAGCTCGCTGATCAGCCAGTTGGCGACAGTTTTGCCGTCGCGGCCAGCCGCCGCGGTTTCATAAAAAGCGGCTGTCTCGCGCTCCTCGGTCAGGATCGTGGCGTCGATCTCCGACAGGCCGTAATCGGCCATCAAACGGTCCTTTTTGGCGTCCGGCAATTCCGGCAGGGCGGCGCGCAGGGCCTCGACCTCGGCCGGGTCGAGGACCAATGGCAGCAAATCGGGATCCGGGAAATAGCGGTAATCATGAGCGTCCTCTTTCGAGCGCATGGTCCGCGTGGTCCCGTTATTGGCGTCGAACAGGCGGGTTTCCTGGTCGATTTCGCCGCCATCCTCGATCACCTCGACCTGGCGGCGGGCCTCGTAGTCAATCGCCTGCATCAAAAAGCGGATCGAGTTGACGTTTTTAATCTCGCAGCGCGTGCCCAACGGGTCGCCAGGTCGGCGCACCGAGACATTGGCGTCGGCGCGTAGCGAGCCTTGTTCCATATTGCCGTCGCAGGTGCCGAGATAGCGCATGATCGACCGCAGCTTGGTGACGTAGGCGCCCGCCTCCTCGGGCGAGCGCAGATCGGGTTTGGACACGATCTCCATCAAGGCGACGCCGGCGCGGTTTAGGTCGACCACCGATTTGCTTGGATGCTGGTCATGCATCAGTTTGCCGGCGTCCTGCTCCAGGTGCAGGCGCTCAACGCCGATGTTTTTGCGCCGGCCGTCGGCGAGCACGATCTCAATCTCGCCCTCGCCGACAATCGGTTGGGTGTATTGGCTGATTTGATAGCCCTGCGGCAGATCGGCGTAGAAATAGTTCTTGCGGTCGAAAACGCTGGTCATGTTGATCGCCGCGTTGATGCCAAGGCCGGTGCGCACCGCCTGCTCGACGCAGGTACGGTTGATCACCGGCAGCATGCCCGGCATGGCCGCGTCGACCAGCGAGACCTGGCTATTGGGTGGCGCGCCGAAGGCGGTGGCGGCGCCGGAAAACAACTTCGCCGCCGACATCACCTGGGCGTGCACTTCCAGGCCGATGACCACTTCCCAGTCGCCGGTGCGGCCCTGGATGATCATGCCGTCCGCACTCATCGCCCGCCTCCGTTCGACGCCGGGCGGTGGCTAAAATCGGCCGCCCGCTCCAGCGCCGCGCCAACCCGCAGCACCATCGCCTCGTCCCACGGCCGGCCCAGCACCTGCAGCCCCAGCGGCAGGCCCTGGCCGGTCAGCCCGGCCGGCACCGACAGGCAGGGCAAACCGGCGAGATTGCCGGTGACCGTGAAAACATCGAGCAAATACATTTCCACCGGATCGGTCGGCGGTGCGTCGACGGCGAAAGCCGGCCCCGGGGTGGTCGGCGCGAGCAGCGCGTCGACCTCGTTTAGGGCGCTGTCGAAATCCTGGCGGATCAATTGGCGCACCCGTTGCNCCTTGCGATANTAGGCGTCGTAGTAACCCGCCGAGAGAACATAAGTACCAATCATGATGCGCCGTTGCACCTCGGCGCCGAANCCGGNGGCGCGGGTCTTGGCGTACATCTCCTCCAGGCTGTCGCCATCGACCCGCAGGCCATAGCGCACCCCGTCATANCGGGCCAGNTTGGACGACGCCTCGGCCGGCGCCAGGATGTAATAGGCCGCCANCGCGTAGGGNGTGTGCGGCAGGCTGACCTCGACNACTTCGGCGCCGGCGTCGCGCAGCCATTCGGCGCCGGCGCGCCAGGTCGCGTCGACCTCGGCCGACAGGCCGTCGCGGCGAAATTCGCGCGGCAAACCAATTTTCAACCCGCGCAGATCGCCGCCGGCGGCGGCCGCGAAATCCGGCACCGGCCGGTCGGCCGAGGTGGAGTCGCGGGGGTCGTGACCGGCCATGCCGGACAGCATCAGACCGGCGTCTGCGACGCTGCGAGTCATCGGGCCGGCCTGGTCGAAGGAACTGGCGAAGGCGACGATGCCCCAGCGCGAACACCGCCCATAGGTCGGCTTTAAGCCGACGATCCCGGTATAGGCCGACGGTTGGCGGATCGACCCGCCGGTGTCGGTGCCGGTCGCGGCCAGCGCCAACCGCGCGGCCACCGCCGCCGCCGATCCGCCGGAGGAGCCGCCCGGCACCAACGGCGTGTCCGGCGCGTCATCGGCCCGCCAGGGGTTCTCGACGGCGCCGTAATAACTGGTCAAATTGGCCGAGCCCATGGCGAATTCGTCGAGATTGGTTTTGCCCAGCATGACCGCGCCCGCTTGCCACAGCCGCTGGGTCACATGGCTTTCATAGGTCGGCACGAAGCCGTCGAGGATATGACTGGCGGCGGTGGTCGCCACCCCCTCGGTGCAAAACAAATCCTTGACCGCCACCGGCAGACCGTCGAGGGGTAAGCTTTCGCCGCGCGCCCACCGGGCGTCGGCGGCCCGCGCCATCTCGAGGGCGCGTTCGCCAGTCACCGTGATATAGGCGTTGAGCCCAGCGCCCGCCTCAATCGCCGTAAAATGCGCCTCGGTCAATTCAACGGCGGTGAAATCGCCGGCGTCCAGGCGGCGGCGCGCCTCGACCAGGGTCAAATCGGTCAGATCGGTCATTACTCGACCACCTTGGGCACGGCGAAAAAGCTGTCGATCGGGTCCGGCGCGTTAGCCAATACCCGGGCCGCGTCATCGCCGTCGGTGACCGTGTCGGCGCGCGCCGGCAGGTCGTGGCCGGTGACATTGGCCAGCGGTTCGACCGCCGCCGTGTCGAGTTCATTGAGCGCCTCGACCCAGGCCAAAATACCGTTCAGATCGCCGACCATGGCGTCCAAACCTTGGTCGGGAACATCAATTCGCGCCAAACGCGCGATCTCGCGAACGGTGGCCTTGTCAAGGGACATGGGTTATGGCTTTCGAAGACAACAGGGCGCCGCCATACTGGCCGGACGCCTCCAAAAACACGGCGGAAGGTATCACCGGCCATGGCCATCTTCAAGCCCAGCGACCTGCGCGCGGCGGTCCCCGAGGGCGGTCGTTTGATTGGCCTCGATCTTGGTGAGCGCACCATCGGCCTAGCGGTCAGTGACGGCGGCTGGCGGGTAGCCAGCGCGGTCGGCACCTTGGCGCGCGGAAAATTCTCCAAAACCGTCGACGCGCTGCTTGTCGAAGTCGACGCCCGCGCCGGCGGCGGCCTGGTATTGGGCCTGCCGCTCGACCTTGACGGCGGTGAAAACCGGCGCAGTCAAGCGACTCGCGATTGGGCGCGCGAGCTGCTCACCTGCCGCGACCTGCCGATCGCGCTATGGGACGAGCGACTATCGACCCAGGCCGTCGAGCGCATGATGCTGGCCGAGGACATGACTCGCCAGCGGCGCAAGGCGCATAAGGACACGCTGGCCGCGACCTATATTCTTCAGGGCTTCCTCGACGCCCACGGCGCTTGACCGCTTCGGCGGGCTTGCGCAGACTTAACGCCGTTCATTCTTCCCGCCTCATTTGGTAGCCCCGATGTCCCATGCCCTTTCCGACGGCCCGCTCGCCGGCCTCCGCGTCATTGACTTCACCCGTGTCGTCGCCGGCCCGTTGACCGCCCAGTGCTTGGCCGATCTCGGCGCCGACGTGATCAAGGTGGAGCGTCCCGGCAGCGGCGACGACACCCGCCAATGGCCGCCCTATTTCAAAGACGCCGACGGCGAAGACGTGCTCGGCGAAAGCGTTTATATCCAAGTCACCAACCGCAATAAGCGCTCGATCACCGTCGATATTCGCCAACCCGAGGGCCAGGCGCTGATGAAACGGCTGATGGGCTGGGCCGATGTGTTTATCGAGAATTTGAAGGTTGGCGACCTCGACCGTTACGGCCTGTCATACGATAAAGTAAAAGACGAGCATTCTCACCTTATCTACTGTTCTGTAACAGGTTTTGGTCAGACCGGCCCCTATGCCAAACGGCCCGGTTACGATATCTTGGCGCAGGGCGCGGCCGGCCTGATGAGCGTCACCGGCGAGCCTGACGGCCTGCCCATGAAGGTCGGCGTGGCGGTCGGCGACATCCAAGCCGGCCTGCACGCGGCGGTCGCCGTCCTGGCCGCCGTCCATGCGCGTACGGCGACCGGCAAAGGGCAATGGATCGATGTCAGCCTGCTCGACTGCCAGGCCTGGGGCATGATCAATTTCGCCTCCAATTACCTTAACGCCGGCATGGTGGCGACGCGCAACGGCACCGCTCATCCCTCGGTGGTCCCTTACCAAGTATTCGAGTCGCGCGATGGCCATGTGATTTTGGGCGTCACCACCGACTATCAATTCGCCAAATTCTGCGAATGCGCCGGGACGTCCCAATGGGTCACCGACGACCGCTTCGCAACCACTCGGGCGCGAGTCGAAAACCGTGCCATCCTGGTGCCCCTGGTGGCCGAGGTGATGGCCACCCGCGACACCGCCGACTGGGTCGCCGCCCTGGAGGAGGCGGGCGTGTCCTGCGGACCGGTCAACCGCATCGACCAAGCCTTCCAAGACCCCCATTTGCTGGCCCGCGAGATGATCGTCGAAATGGACCATGGCGACGACCGCGTGGCCCAGCCGGCGCGTTCGCCGGCCTATCCGGTGAAATTATCCGAAACCCCGGCCAGTTATCGCCGTCCGGCGCCGACCCTGGGCCAGCATAGCCGCGAGATTCTCCACGATCTTGGCTATGACGATGGCGAGATCGCGGCGCTCCGCGAAAACGGCGCGATTTAGGTCGTGTGCTCATAAGCCCCAATGTCCGGTTTCGGCGGTAGACCGAACCCTCGCGGTCACGCCGACGCTGTCACCGAAATGCCGAGAACGGGTGTCGCCCG
>NZLB01000083.1 GCA_002694075.1 Nisaea sp. | reverse complement strand
GATCGGCGCCGAGCGGAAAATCCCCTGCAGCTTGCCAAAGGCGACAATCGACCCGGTGAAGGTAATCGCGCCAATCGCCGTGCCGAGGCCCATCTCAATCAAGGACGCGGTGGCGATTTGGCCGGCGGTCCCCAAGCCATAGGCGGCCGGGTTGTAAAACGCAGCCGCCGCCACGAACACGGCAGCCAAGCCGACCAAGCTATGGAAGGCGGCGACCAACTGTGGCAGCGCGGGCATTTGAATGCGCAAAGCGATGACGGTGCCGATGGCGCCGCCGATTAGCACCCCGACGGCGATCATTTCATAGCTCAACACCGACGGCTTGGCCAAGGTGGTGAGCACCGCGATGATCATCCCGGCAATGCCGAAGAAATTGCCCTGGCGCGCGGTCTCAGGCGAGCTGAGACCACGCAACGCCATGATGAAACACACCGAGGCGATCAGATAAGCGTATCCGGCGAAAGTATCCATATCAGTGCGCCCCGTTTAAGCCTTGGGTTTTTTCTTGAACATGGACAGCATTCGGTTGGTCACCACGAAACCGCCGAAAATATTGATACTGGCCAAAATCACCGCGATGAAGCCAAACACCTTGGACAGGTCCAAGTCGGCCGGGCCGGCGGCGATCAGCGCCCCGACAATGATCACCGAGGAAATCGCATTGGTCACACCCATCAACGGCGAGTGGAGGGCCGGCGTGACATTCCACACCACGTAATAGCCGACCACACAGGCCAGGATAAAGGCGGTGAACATCATCAGAAAATCGCCACCGGCGGCGGGCGCCACGGCCGGCGCGAAATTGGCCACTTCGCTGGCCAGCGCCTCGCTCTTGGCGGCCAACGATTTGGCCTGGGCGGCCACCGCGTTGGCGGTGTCGGTCAATTGCTGTTGATCCATCGGTTTACGCTCCTTCGGCGGCGGCCAACGCCGGATGAACCACCGCGCCGCCCTCGGTCACCATCGCGCCGGCGACAATCTCATCCTCGCGGTTGAGCGTCAGCGCCTTGGCCTCGGGGTCCCACAACGGGGTCAAGAAGTTAAGCAGATTACGGGCGTAGAGTTGGCTGGTGGTCTCCGGCACCCGGCTCGGCCAATTGCCATGGCCGATGATCGTCACGCCGTGCTTGCGCACCACTTTGCCGACCTTGGTCAACGGGCAGTTACCGCCCGCCTCGGCGGCAAGGTCGACGACCACCGCGCCGGGCTTCATCGATTTAATATGGTCCTCGGTGACCAACACCGGCGCCGGCCGCCCCGGGATCAAGGCGGTGGTGATGACAATATCCATCTTGGTGATGGTTTGGGCCACCAAGTCGGCCTGCTGGCGTTTGTAGTCGTCGGACATTTCCTTGGCGTAGCCGCCGTCAGTCTGGGCTTGCAGGAATTCCTCGTTCTCGACCGCCACAAAGGTGCCACCCAGGCTCTCGACCTGTTCCTTGGTGGCCGGTCGCACATCGGTCGCCGAAACCACCGCGCCCAAACGCTTGGCGGTGGCGATGGCCTGAAGACCGGCGACACCGACCCCCATGATGAAGGCTTGCGCCGGCACCACGCGGCCGGCCGCCGTCGACATCATCGGCACCGCCCGGCCATAGGCGTCGATGGCGTCGAGTACGGCCTTGTAGCCGGCGACATTGGCTTGGCTCGACAACACGTCCATTGATTGGGCACGAGTGATCCGGGGAATCATTTCCAACGCGAACGCGGTGACGCCACGCGCCGCCAAAGCGTCGATCAAGGGGCGATCCTGGAACGGCTCCAACAGGCAGATGAGAACCGCACCGCTTTTCAGCTGCGCCACCTCGTCGGCCTGGCCAGCGACCTCGGCGCCGGGGCCAATCGGCTTGCGGACCTTCATCACGATGTCGGCGGCGGCACAGGCTTCGGCACCGTCGGCGGCCAAACTGGCACCGGCCTCGGCATAGGCGGCGTCGGCCATCGACGCGCCGGCGCCGGCGCCTTTCTCGACGATCACGTCAAATCCCATGGTGATGAATTTTTTGACTGTTTCCGGCGACGCCGCAACGCGCAGCTCACCGGGCCGATTTTCTTTCGGAATCGCGATTTGCATGGTCTTTGAACATTCCTGTGTCACGCGGAGCGATCGCCTAACCCATTGGCGCGGGGGGAACATGCCTGCTCAAAGGGAACTACGCAAGATGTGATCGGCCAGATCATGCCCGCGTGTCCACCCGCCAACGATCACCCCCTCATTCGAGGCCGGTGCGGCGGCGGTCGATTTCCAGGGCGTCCAACTCGCGCGCCCGCAGTTTGGCGAGGCGTTCCAGCGCCCGCACGCATGGCGCCGGCAGGTTTTGCCGGTTCGGCGCCGGCGCACCACCGAAGCCCGCCAAGCATTCTTGTACCACCCGGGTGCGCAACGCCGCCCAGGCGTTCGAGCGAGCCGCCGCCTGCGCCGCGAAATAGCGGTCGCGGGCGGCCAGGCTGGGAAACGTGCGGGGCACCAGGACGATTTCAAGCCAGCGCGGATAGATCGCTCCTTGGCGTTCTCGGGCCGGCGGCCAAGGGCCGTGAAGGGGGCTTATCACACCCCCGCGCAATAGCTTGCGGATCAGCGGGTCGGGGGCGCCCCGCGGCACGAGCACCTTGCGCGGAAAATATCCTGGCGCCTCGCAGGTCGCTGAAATCGGATCGGCGAAAGCGGCCAGCGGTAAGCGCATCGGCGTTTCCACGACCTGTCGTTGGCCGGCGCCGCCTTCAAGGAGACAGCGGGCCCGCGCCGGCAGGGTTCGCAGCTCGGTCTGATAACCGGCACCCTGGTCGCGCGGCTCGTTGGCGAGATAGCGCCATTCGGCGCAGCCGGCCAATAACAACGCCAACATAACCGTGGCGCCCCATCGCCCCATCGCCACGGCCGCCGCGCCTAAAGCGCCGATAGCCAGGCGTGCAACGCCTCGCCAATCTCGGTCGGCGAGTCCTCCTGGATAAAGTGACTGCCGCGAACCGTCACCTCGGTTTGATTTTTCCAGCCACGACAAAACTCCCGTTGGGCACCGACCAAAATCGCGCCCGGTTCGGCATTGACGAACAGCTTGGGCAAATCGTTCGTCGCCATCCAATCGGCGTATTCCTGAACGATGTCGACGACCTCTCGCGGTTCGCCGGCCAGGGGGATTTGACGCGGCCAACTGAGGGTCGGCCGGCGGTCCTCGCCAGGGGTCAGAAAAGGCCGGCGGTAAACCGTCATCTCGGCCTCGGTCAGGCCGCGCAGGACGGAGCCCGGCAGCACTTTTTCAACGAAGACATTTTTGCGCAGCACCATGGCCTCGCCGGCCTCGGACCGAAACCCCTCGAACACCGGGCGAGATTGCTGATTCCATTCCTCCCACAGCACCGGTCGCACGATGCCTTCCATATAAGCGATCGCCTTAACCCGGTCGGCATTACGGCGGGCCCAATCGAAGCCAAGCGCCGAACCCCAATCGTGGATCACCAGCGTGACATTGTCGGTCACCCCGACAGCTTCGATCCAGGCGTCGAGATAGGCNCGATGCTCGACGAANCGATANCTTTCCGGCCCGGGGTTATCGAGCTTGTCGCTATCGCCCATGCCGATCAGGTCGGGCGCCAGGCAGCGTCCCAAATCGGNGGCGAACGGCATGATGTTGCGCCATAGATAAGAACTGGTCGGATTGCCATGCAGGAAAAGGATCGGATCGCCCTCGCCCATCTCGCAATAGGCCATCGACTTGCCCATAACCGTTAGGTGTTTTTTCGGGCGCTCGCGGTCGTCAATCATGGTGGAATCCTTGTTTGCGGCCTAGTCGCCGGTGAAGGTGACTTTGCGCTTTTCCAAGAAAGCGGTGATCCCGTTGCGACCATCCGCGGTCTTGGCCATGCCGGCGATCGACAGGCTTTCGAATTCCATCTGGGTTTCCAGCGTGGCGCCAAAGGTCGAGGCCAGGAGGGTTTTAATCTGGCCATAAGCGCGCGTCGGCCCAGCGGCCATTTCAGCGGCCAGCGCCCGCGCCTCGTCCATCAGCGCCTCGTCGGCCACCACCCGGGTCACAACCCCCCACTCGGCGGCTTCCTCGGCGCTGAGCAGACGGTTGGTGAACATCAACTCCTGCGCCCGCCGCAGGCCAACCACGCGCGGCAGGAAATAGGTTGAACTGCCATCCGGCGACACGCCGATGCGGGTGTAGGCCATGGTGTATTTGGCCGAGGCCGCCGACAACACCAAATCGCCAATCAGCGCCAGGCTAAAACCGGCGCCGGCGGCGGTGCCGTTGACCGCGACAATGAGCGGCGGGTCCATCCGCGTCAGCCGCGAGATCGCGGCGTGCAAGGGCACGGTCACATCTTTCAGGTGACGCGCCATACCCGCGCCCTCGGCGTGGAAACTGGCGAGATCGCCGCCGAAGCAAAAACTTTTGCCGGCGCCGGTCAACAGCACCGCCCGCACCGCCGCGTCCTCGCTCACCCGGTCGGCGGCATCAAGCAAGTCGACGGCCAATTGCAGGTTCAAGGCATTGCCTTTGTCCGGCCGGTTCATGGTGACTTCGGCGACCCCCCCGGCGACCGTCACCTGAAGTGTTTCATAGTCCGGATATGTTGATGTCATGCTCCCCCCTCCCCGTCAGCTGGCGGCGTCAGGCCGCCGGCAGTAACTCTTTGACCAATTCGACCCAATAGGTCGCGCCGATCGGTAAAATCTCGTCGTTAAAATCGTAGCGTGGGTTGTGGACCATACAGACGCCGCGGCCGTCGGGCGCCTCGCCGGCGCCATTGCCGATGAAAATGTAATTGCCCGGCTTGGCCTGCAGCATAAAGGCGAAATCCTCCGATCCCATGATCGGACGGTGGGCGGCGTTGACGGCATCGGGTCCGGCCACCTTGGCGGCCACTTTGGCGGCGATCACGGTTTCCTCGGCACTGTTTTCCAAGACCGGGTAATTACGTTCGTAGCGCACCTCGCCGGAAATACCGCGGGCACCGCAGACCCCGTCGACAATGCGCCGGAGACCGGCCTCGAACTGGTCCTGCACCGCTTTGGAGAACGAGCGCATGGTGCCGGCGAAGGTCACCTGGTCCGGGATCACGTTGATGGCGTCGCCGCCATGGATGCGGCCGACCGTGAAGGTGGTCGGGAACTGGGTATCGATCTCTTGGGCCAGAAACTCGTTTACCGATTGAATAATGGCGCAGGCGGCGTTGACTGGGCTGCGCGCCAAATGCGGTTGCGCGCCATGGCCACCGACCCCGTTGACGGTCACCTCGATAGTGTCCGAACAGGGCAGGAACGGGCCGGTGCGAGTCGCGAAATGACCGGTCGGAATGGTCGGATAATTGTGCATGCCCCAAACGTTCTCGACCGGAAACTGATCGAACAACCCTTCCTCGATCATGCGCTTGGCGCCGGCGAAACCTTCCTCGGCGGGCTGGAAGATGAAATGCACGGTACCGTCGAATTCCGGCTTGGCGGCCAAATGGCGGGCGGCGCCGAGCAACATGGTGGTGTGACCGTCATGGCCGCAGCCATGCATTTTACCGGCATGAACCGAGG
>NZLB01000082.1 GCA_002694075.1 Nisaea sp. | reverse complement strand
GCGCCGGCCGCCGGTGATCTGGTGTTTATGACCGGTGCGGCGATGCCCATCGCCGACATCTCGGCGGTGATCACCCGCGCCGGCTACACCGGCGAGGACGGTTTTGAAATCGCCGTCGCCGGCGCTGACGCCGCGGGCTTGGCCGCGCTGTTGCTAGAGGACCCGGCGGTTCGTCCGATCGGCCTTGGCGCGCGCGATACCCTGCGGTTGGAAGCCGGCCTGTGTCTCTATGGCCAGGACATCGACACCACCACCACCCCGGTTGAAGCGGCGCTGACCTGGGCGGTGCCCAAAAAACGCCGCGCCGACGGCCGTTTTCCGGGCGCCGAGGTGATCAATCGACAATTGGCCGACGGGGTCGCGCGCAAACGTGTCGGCCTAAGGCCGGAAGGCCGCGCCCCGGTGCGCGCCGGCGCGCCGCTGACGGATCAACAGGGCCGGGCGCTTGGCCAGGTGACCAGTGGCGGCTTCGGCCCCACCGTCGGCGGGCCGGTCGCCATGGGTTACGTGGCCATCGACCACGCGGCGATCGATCACCAAGTTTTCGCCCAAGTGCGCGGCAAGGCCCTGCCCTGCCGCGTCAGCGCGCTGCCTTTCGTTCCCCAAAACTATTACCGCGGCCCGGCCGCGCCACGCTAAAGGAGCCTCACCATGACCACTCTGCGTTTCAGCGAAGACCATGAATGGGTCGCCGTCGAGGGCGATACCGGCACCGTTGGCATCACCAACCACGCCCAAGAACAACTGGGCGACATTGTGTTCGTCGAGCTGCCCGAGATCGGCCGCCAATTAGCCCAGGGCGAAGAATGCGCGGTGGTCGAATCGGTGAAAGCGGCGAGCGAGCTTTACGCCCCCGTCTCGGGCGAGGGGGTCGCCGTCAACGACGCCTTGGTCGACACGCCGGAAACCGTCAACAGCGCGCCCGACACGGATGGCTGGTTCTTTAAAATCAAAGTCAGCGCACCGGACGAATTGACCGACTTGATGGACGCCGACGCCTACGCCGCCTTTATCGCCACCTGATTCCCGTCGCTGCGGCGCGGGGCCACCGCCCGGACGTTTTGGCCACTGCCCTTTCCCGTCCGTACCCAAGGAGCTTGTTCGATGACCACTGCCGACACCCCCCTTTCGGAATTGCGCCACGACCACGCCTTTCTCGCGCGCCATATTGGACCGACCGCCGGCGAGCAGACCGAAATGCTGGCCACACTCGGCTACGACAGCCTGGACGCCCTGACCAAAGGGGCGGTGCCGGCGACAATCCGCAGCAGCGCCGGACTGGCTCTCGGTACGCCGACCGGGGAGGAAAACGCCCTCGCCGATCTGCGCCGCATCGCCGAGCAAAACAAGGTCATGCGCAATTTGATCGGCCGCGGCTATCACGACTGTCATGTGCCGGCGGTGATTCAACGCAACGTTCTGGAAAACCCCGGGTGGTACACCTCCTATACGCCTTATCAGCCGGAGATCAGCCAGGGCCGCCTTGAGGCGTTGTTAAATTTCCAAACCATGGTCAGTGATTTAACCGCGATGGACATCGCCAACGCCTCGCTATTGGACGAGGCCACGGCGGCGGCCGAGGCGATGACCTTCTGCTGGCGTTTGTCGAAGAACAAAAGCGATGTGTTTTTCGTCTCCGACGCTTGCCACGAACAAACCATCGACGTGTTGCGCACCCGCGCCGGGCCGATTGGCATCGAGATCGTGATCGGCGACGAGCGTCAAGGGGTGCCGGCCGACGCTTTCGCGATCCTGCTGCAATACCCGGAATCAACGGGTGAGTTGCGCGATCCGACGGCGGTTATCGCGGCCGCCCACGCGCAAAACACGATGGCCATCGTGGCCGCCGATTTGCTGGCCCTGACAATCATGAAACCGCCGGGCGAGATGGGCGCCGACGTGGTTGTCGGCTCGGCCCAGCGTTTCGGCGTGCCGCTTGGTTTCGGCGGCCCGCACGCAGCCTTTTTCGCGACCCGCGAGGCCCATAAGCGGGCCATGCCCGGGCGCTTGGTGGGGGTCTCGGTCGACAGCCATGGCGCCCCGGCCTTGCGCCTGGCCCTGCAAACCCGCGAGCAACATATCCGCCGCGAAAAAGCGACCAGCAATATCTGCACCGCCCAAGCCCTATTGGCGATCATGGCCAGCATGTATGGCGTCTACCACGGGCCCGACGGCCTGCGCCGGATCGCCTGGCGGGTCCATCGCCTGACCGCCGTTTTGGTCGAGGGGTTGCGCCGTCTGAACTACCGCATCGNGCATGACACCTTCTTCGGCACNGTGATGGTGAAAACCGCCGATTGGANCGCCTCNGTNTGGGAGGCGGCGCGCANCGAGGGNATTAACCTGCGCTGGCANGACGNGANCATCGGCATTTCGCTTGATGAAACTTGCGACCGCGAGTTNGTGGAAACCCTGTGGCGGATTATGGCCTTCGATAGTTTCGTCGATTTCGATTTCGAGACCATCGAAGCGCATATAGGCCCGGCGATCCCCCCAGCCTTGTTGCGCAATAGCGATTTCATGACCCATCCGGTATTCAACAGCCATCATTCGGAAACCGAGATGATGCGCTATATCCGCGCCCTGATGGACAAGGACATCGCCCTCGACCGGGCGATGATTCCGCTCGGCTCGTGCACCATGAAACTGAACGCAGCCAGTGAAATGGCGCCGGTCAGTTGGCCGGAATTCAATCGAATTCATCCCTTCGCGCCCGTCGACCAGAGCCAAGGGTACCGGCAGATGATCGCCGAATTGGAAGACATGCTGTGTGCGGCGACCGGTTATGCCGCCGTCTCGCTTCAGCCGAACGCCGGCAGCCAGGGCGAGTTCGCCGGCCTGATGGTGATCCGCGCCTACCATGAAAGCCGCGGCGAAGGGCATCGGAACATCTGTCTCATTCCCGGCTCGGCCCATGGCACCAACCCGGCCTCGGCGGCGATGGCCGGCATGACGGTGGTGGTCGTCGAATGCGACAGCGCCGGCAATGTCGACCTCGCCGATTTGACCGCCAAGGCCGAGGCCCATAGCGCCAATCTGGCCGCTTTAATGGTTACCTATCCATCGACCCACGGGGTCTTTGAAGCCTCAATAACCGAGGTTTGCGCGATCATCCACGCGCATGGCGGCCAGGTTTATATCGACGGCGCCAATTTGAACGCTATGGTCGGCTTGTGCCAGCCGGGACGTTTCGGCGGCGACGTCTCTCACCTTAATTTGCACAAAACCTTCTGCATTCCCCATGGCGGCGGCGGTCCGGGCGTTGGCCCCATTGGCGTGGCCGCCCATTTGGCGCCTTTCCTGCCTGGCCATAGCCGGCTCGGCGACGCGCCCGACACCGCGATCGGCGCGATCGCGGCGGCGCCCTACGGCAGCGCCTCGATCCTGCCGATTTCATGGATGTATATGAAAATGATGGGCGGCGAGGGTTTGCGCCTGGCGACCCAGGTGGCGATCTTGAACGCCAATTACATCGCCCGCCGTTTGGCCGACCACTACCCAATCCTTTACACCGGGCCGGACGGGCTGATCGCCCATGAGTGCATCATCGACCTGCGGCCGTTGAAAGAGACCTCCGGCGTCAGCGTCGAGGATGTCGCCAAACGCCTGATTGATTTTGGCTTCCACGCGCCGACCATGTCTTTTCCCGTGGCCGGCACCTTGATGATCGAGCCGACCGAAAGCGAGAGCAAAACCGAGATCGACCGCTTTTGTGAGGCGATGATCACCATTCGCGGGGAAATCGCGGCGATTGAAAAAGGCACAGTCGCCCTCGCCGACAGTCCGGTGGCCCACGCCCCTCATACCGCCGGTGACCTGATGGCGGAAAACTGGACGCGCGCCTACGCGCGCACCACCGGCGCCTTTCCCGATGCCGACCCCAGGCGGCAAAAATATTGGCCACCGGTCGGCCGCATCGACAATGTCTACGGGGATCGCAATCTGGTTTGCGCTTGCCCGCCGATGGACGTTTGGCGCGACGCCGCCGATTAGAGCGCGCCAATGGCGGCGGCGCGGAGAGGCGCCCCGCCGATTCGGCCGATTTCCCTGTTTTTGGCCGCGCCAGAGCGACGCGCGGGGCCAAAAACCGCCGCCGGCGGCGGCTCGCTTTCAGGCCCCGGCGGGAAGTCGGCGCCCGCGCCGCGACCGCCTCGGCGCCGCCGGCGACGTAACCGATTCAACTTCCACGAAAAAAATTTCCCGCCGCAAAATTGGACGAAAGTCTCAAGATATCCACATGAATCTTCCAGAACCCTCTAAATATTGTGTTGCCTGGCGATTCTGGATTTGCGACTCTTCGCCTGTGGCGAAGGCCAGGGGTCGCTAAAAGGTAACGGCCACACCACTTATCACTTCGCCGCCAGCGGCCCGACACGGCCGTCCGATGCATCGCCACTCGAGGGAGGCGCGCCATGTCTTTGACGACGATCACCAGCCGGCAACACACCACCAATCCATTGGATATCGTTGAAGAATTGGTCAGCGCCAATGACTGGGCCTTCGAGCGGGCCGCTTTCGACGAACTGGCCGTGGAGATCACCGGCCGCTGGTCGGAATATCGCCTTTTCTTTCTCTGGCAGGAAGACGCCGCGGCGTTGCATTTCAGTTGCCTTTTCGACCACCGCGTGCCGGACCGCAAGGTCAACGAGGTCAGCCGGCTTTTGGCGCTTATCAACGAAAAACTCTGGCTTGGCCATTTTGACTTATCGAGCGAAGATGGCACACCGGTGTTCCGCCACAACCTTTTGCTGCGCGGCATCGTCCATCCCAGCGTCGAGCAGATGGAAGATATGATCGATTACGCCATGACCGAATGCGAGCGCTTTTTCCCCGCTTTCCAATTTGTCGTCTGGGGCGGTAAGGAGCCGCGCGAGGCCTTGGCGGCGGCGATGATCGACGTCGAAGGCGAGGCCTAGACCCATGACCACATCACTGCTTTTGATTGGCGCCGGCAAAATGGGCGGCGCCATGTTGACCGGCTGGCTGGCCGATGGCGCGGCGCCGGGCGGCGTCACCGT
>NZLB01000081.1 GCA_002694075.1 Nisaea sp. | reverse complement strand
TATTGGGCGCGCGCCGCCTCCTCGGTCAGGCCGACCGTGCCAATCGGCGGTTGGCTGAACACGGCGCTTGGCACGTCCGCGTGGCTGACCGACATGCTGTTGGCGTTGAACAGGTTTTCGGCCAGGGCGTGACCCTCGGCGATAGCCACCGGCGTCAGGTTCACGCGGTCGGTGACATCGCCGATGGCGAACACGCTCGCCAGGTTGGTGCGCGACTGGTCATCGACGATCACCGCCCCCTTGCCGTTGACCGAGACACCGGCGGTCTCGAGGCCAAGATCGCCGGTGCTAGGCGCGCGGCCGGTGGCATACATCACCTGGTCGGCATCCAGGGCGCCGCCATCGGCGAAATGGACGCGCAGACAACCCTCGGTTTTCTCGATGCGTTCCGGCAGTCGCCCAGGGTGCAGGCGAATGTCCTTTTTGGTCATTTCCTCGGCCAACGCGGCGCGGATATCGCCGTCGAAACCGCGCAACGGTAAATCGGCCCGGTAGACCAGATCGACGGCGCTGCCAAAGGCGCTGAAAATGCCGGCGAATTCGACCGCGATGAAGCCCGAGCCGACGATCACCACCCGGTCTGGCCGCTGTGGCAGTTCCAGCGCCTCGTTGGAGGTGATGCAATGCTCGGCGCCCGGCACGTCCGGCACAAAGGGCCAGCCGCCGACGGCGATCAAAATCCGTTCGGCGGTGATCGTCCGGCCGCCGACCGCCACCGTGTGGGCGTCGACCAAGCGACCACGGCCGTTGATCAGGGTGCAGCCGGCGTTTTCCAGAAGCGACATGTAGATGCCGTGCAAGCGGTCCAATTCGGCGTTTTTAGCGGCGATCATGGCCGGCCAATCATGGCGGGCGCCGTCGATGGTCCAGCCATAGCCGGCGGCGTCGGCCAGGTCATGGGCGACGTGACCGCCATAAACCAACAGCTTTTTCGGCACGCAACCGCGCAGCACACAGGTGCCGCCGGCGCGGTCCTCTTCAATCACCGCCACCCGCGCGCCAAAACCGCCGGCCAGGCGGCTGGCCCGCACGCCGCCGGAACCGGCGCCCAAGGTGATCAAGTCGTAATCATATTCGCTCATCGCCCGCCTCCCCGGCCTAACCGCGCGTTTAGTCGTTGAGCCCGCCCATCAGCACATATTTCAACTCGACGAATTCATCGAGACCGTATTTCGACCCCTCGCGGCCAATGCCGGATTCCTTCATGCCGCCAAACGGCGCCACCTCGGTCGACAAAATACCCTCGTTGACCGCCACCATGCCGTATTCCAGGGCCTCGGCGACCCGCCACACCCGGCCAAGGTCGCGCGCGTAGAAATAAGCGGCCAGGCCATATTCGGTGTCATTGGCCATGGCGATGACATCCTCCTCGTCCTGGAACCGGAACAAGGGCGCCACGGGCCCAAAGGTTTCCTCTTTGAAAATACGCATTTTGGGCGTCGCCTCGGTCAAAATCGTCGGCTGATAGAACAGTCCGCCGAGATTGGATCGGGCGCCGCCGGCGACCACCTGGGCGCCTTGGCCGACGGCGTCGGCGACATGCGCTTCGACCTTTTCGACCGCCGCCATGGTGATCATCGGGCCGACCGTGACGCCGTCGTCGAAGCCATTGCCTTGTTTCATCTCGCCGACCGCGCGGGCGAAACGTTCGGCGAAGGCGTCATAGACGCCGTCCTGCACGAAAATCCGGTTGGTGCAGACACAGGTTTGGCCGGCGTTGCGATATTTGCAGGCAATGGCGCCTTCCACCGCGCGGTCCAAATCAGCGTCGTCGAAAATGATCAGTGGCGCGTTGCCACCCAATTCCAAGGACACTTTTTTGACCGTGCCGGCAGCCTGCTGCATCAACAGCTTGCCGACCCCGGTCGAGCCGGTAAACCCGAGCTTGCGAACCGCCGGGTTGGTCGCCATTTCGGTGCCGACCTCGCTGGCCCGGTCGCTGACGATAATGTTGAACACGCCCTTCGGGATACCCGCCCGTTCGGCGAGCTCGGCCAGGGCCAACGCCGAATAGGGCGTCGCCGGCGCCGGTTTGATCACCACCGGGCAACCGGCGGCCAGCGCCGGCGCGCATTTGCGAGTGATCATGGCATGCGGGAAATTCCACGGCGTGATCGCCGCCACCACGCCAATCGGCTGTTTAATCACCAAAATGCGTTTGCCGTCTTGGTGATGGGGAATGACATCGCCGTAGGCGCGCTTGGCCTCTTCGGCGAACCATTCGACGAAGGACGCGCCATAGGCAATCTCACCCATCGCCTCGGCCAGGGGCTTGCCTTGCTCGGCGGTCATGATGATCGCCAAATCTCGTTGATGGGCCATCATCAGGTCGAACCATTTGCGCAGGATCGCGGCCCGTTCCTTGGCGGTCTTTTTGCGCCACGCCGGCCAGGCCGCCTCGGCGGCGGCAATCGCTCGGCGCGTCTCATCACCGCCCATGTCGGCGACTTGGCCGATTTCGACGCCGGTGGCCGGGTCCTCGACGGCATAGGTCCGGCCCTGGTCGGCGCCCACCCAGGCGCCGTCAACATAGCCTTGATGCTTGAGCAGGCCGGTGTCGGCCAAGCGATCCATCAACTGCATTCCGCGCGTCCTTCCCGCAATGGTAATGGTGACAATCTATATGTGTTCCGGCCGCGGGAATGCAATCGGCGCCTCAAAGGGCATCCTTGTCCCAACCGGGATAAAGTGGCGGCACCTTGGCGGCGGCGCGGGCCATGCGCCCATCGCGGCGACGCGCCAATTCGGCCTCGATGCGGGCCAGCATCGCCGTCGCCTGGTCCGGGGTGCGGCGGCGGCGCAGCGCCCGCTGGGCCAGCCGGCGATGGACCAGTAACTCGCGCGTGGTCATGAAACGAAGTGCCGGCGGCTCGCTCTCTGGCGCGGTCGTCATCAGTTTTTGCGCGGCATGATGAAAGCGTTTTCGAGCTTGTCGAAACCGATATGCGGGTAATAGGTCATCGCCGCCGGTGCCGATAGGAGGATCAACGACACCCGGTCACCGATTTCGGCCCTGATGCGATCGACCATGGCGCGGCCGACACCCTGGCCTTGATAGGTCTCGGTCACCGCCAAATCGGCCAGGTAGCAGGCCCAGGCGCGGTCACTGAGGGCGCGGGCGTANCCGATGAGGNGNGAACCGTCATAGGCGCCGACGGTNAGATCGGCGTGGTCAAACATGCAGCGGAGACGCNCCGGGTCGTCGGCCGGCCGGTTCAAACCCGAGGACCGCAAAACCGCGATCACCTCGGCGATGTCNAAGGCTGGGTTGATNCGATAGGAAACCATTGTCGGGCCTTTTCANCGCGTCCGNNAGGCGGATGCGCCAANNGTNCCGCCCCTNNNCGNGTGTCTTACCNNAGTTTGACCGATCATTNCATCGATCCGCGCGGCGGCGCGCTTCCTATTGTTCTGGCGTGTCTTCNNGNCCGTCGCCGGAGCGCGCCACGTGGCGCACCACCAAACAGGCCAGAGCCAANATCAAGATCGAGCCNCTTTCATACAGCAAGGTCACCGGCGCCATTTCCTTNCCCTGCAAAATGATCAGACGTGAAATACCGGTGATGCCAATGAAAATCGGCAGGATGATNGGAATCCGCTTGGTNCGGTAAAACACNCCGATCATNCCNATCACTTCGGTGTAAATGAACAACAACAGCAGATCGGCCAATTTGACGACGCCGGATTGGTAGATTTTNGCGAGTTCCTGGAACACCCCCANCAAGGTCATCAANCCGATCACGATCAANAAACCCTGCTCGACAAGCTCAATGATTTTGTTCGCNGCGCGATTCATTCGCTCTCTCCCATCGCNCGCCGGCGCNNCGGCNCGACTCACGCTNGNNAAANGTATACGCAGATACGCGTTTTTCGGACCTATCATCGGGCCGCNGACGGTCGGGCGTTGCGCCCTAAGCGCCGCTAAGCCGCCGCCCGAGTCATGGCGATAAAGCAATAGTCGCCGATGTCGTTGAGGCTCTCGGCGATGATCCGATCAATCGAGCGGTCGGCGATATCGGCCGCCAAGCGGGCCAAACCGGCGGCCAACTCGGCGTCCGAGATCCGCGCGCGAAAACAGGACATGCCGGCCCGAATATCTTCGGATAGGTACATCTCCGGACGCAATTTACCGCTATAGAAAAAGAAATCCGCCGTATCCGCGGTAATGAAAAACGGGGCGATGTCGGTCAAGCCCAGGTGGTTTTCAGCCATCAGCGGGGCCATCCGCTCAATCGCCGGCAACTGAGCGTAATCGCGGGCCATCATTTCGGGAAAATAATGGTTCACCCAATAGCGTCGCACCTGTTCCGGGGTGGCGGTGAAAATCGCCGCCCGGCCGCCTGGCCGCAGAACCCGGCCAATTTCGGCGAAGGCCGCCGGCAAATCCGTGAAATGGTGGATCGACAGCATGCACAAGACGCCGTCAAAAACAGCCGCGTCAAATGGCAGGGCCGCGGCGCTGGCTTCTCGCCAGGCCAGGGACGGCGCTTTCGCGCGCGCCGCCGCCAACATTTGGCGGGACGGGTCGACGCCGTGCCAGACACCGCCAAGAGCGGCCAAGGCGGCGGTGTAGTTGCCGGTCCCACAGCCGACGTCGAGATACCGCCGGCCCGGCGCGAGGGCCAGATAAGCGGCCAGACGGCGGACAATCGCCGGATCGGCTCGCCGCGTGGTGTCATGACCATCGCCAATTTGGTCGTAGAGCGCGCTCATTGTTATTCCTTATTCGCGCATCGAGATAACGGCGAGGAGATACAATACCTCACCGCTTTTCGCCACCCCCAGGTAGCGTGGCGGGCACCGTGCGTGCCGGGCCATGGGCCTCTTTCATGAACCGCGCGGCAACGAGAAATGCGGCGTGGCGAAAGCTGGCTTAGCTATACAAAACCTGGTTCATTATCCGGCTTAGTGCATCGCCCGGCCGGGCAGAAGCGTGAAGAAACCGGCGATAACCAAGACAACGCCATAAAGAGGGCATCGCCAATTTGTGTCTTTGAATATTTCCGCTCCACGCGAAATGGGCGCCCGGGCCAGTGCAGAAAATAGCCAACACACTTAACAAATGAAACGGGCCATAATTCGCCACAGCCCGATCTCGTGAATAAAAAACGACGAAAAAGCTATAAATAGGATCAGAGCGACCCACATTCGCCCCGGAACCTTGTGAAGCATCCCACCCTTTTTCATCGCGATTTGGCCCCCCTAGAATGATCGCCATTATCGCGGCGCCGGTGTACGGCGGGATCGGCCGCGGCCCGGTTAGAAGCGTGTCCATGAAATCGGACCCCGAATTTTATCCCGGTGGAGTGTGGCGCGATAGGCCCGACGCGTTGGTGGGCGCGTTCCGTCGCCATGGCGCTCACCCAAAGGGGGGCGCGCACCCGACCAACGACCCCAAGCGCAGGGCGCCAATCTCTTCCATGCCCGGCCGAGGGGCGATATGTAAGTTCAAGAGAGTCTGCCGCCGGCGTGGTGACCCTCGGCCATTGAAGGAGAATTTTTATGAAAGATTGGATTGCGGTTCATACTTGGAACGAAGACGGCGACCGAGAGCGTTTTGCCGAAAAATATGGCGAGTCTTTTTTCGCCAACGAAAAAGTCTTTTCGGACGCCTGTGAAACGATGGTTGGCGCGAAATGTCGCCAGACTTGGCTTGGCGAGGACGCCTTCTTTTTCTGTCACTGGCAGGCGCCAACCGACCAGGCCGTCATCGAT
>NZLB01000080.1 GCA_002694075.1 Nisaea sp. | reverse complement strand
AACGGGGAAAAAACGCGCGTGGGCCAGATAGACCAGGGCCAAGACGACCAGAAACAGCAGCGACGCGAGCAGCGCTTGGCCGATTTTGCGAAACAAGCCAGTCACGCGCCGGCGCCGCCGTCGGCGGTCTTGCCGACCGGAGTCACCGCGCTCGTCACCGCCGGATGCGTGGCCAGCACCCGATCAATCGGCGCCTGATAGGATTCCGCCGGCGGCACCGCTTGGCCGCGCATGACGCCGGCCAGCATGAGGGTCATCAGGCTAAGGGCGCCGGTTTGCATGAAAATCAGCACCAGGATGCCAAGCGCGATGGAAAACCAGCCGGGGGTGGAAAAACCGAACAGTTTTAGGCCAACCGCGGCCAGCGCGCCGCTGACCGCCAGGCCAGCGATGATCGCACAGGCGATGCCCAAGCGCACCAGGACATCTTCGACGAACACCATCAAGCCGCGAAAGCCGTGCAGCACCAGGCCGACGAAGTTCATCTTCGACTGGCCATCGTAGCGCGGCCCGCGCGCCAACGGGCGATGGTCGAGCCGGAGGCGTGAGGCGATCAAGGCCCCGGCGACATGAATCGCGGTTTCCGACATTGCCGCCAGACGGCGCGCCGTGCTGGCCCGCAGGGCCATGAAATTGCCAAAACCAATTGGCCGCCCGCTGAGCAGCCGAAAAAGAAGCTTGTAGAGAGCGTAAAAAATCTTGAACCGACGGGTTTCAACGCGGGCGGTGCGCTGGGCGACGACCGCGTCCACTTCCGGGTCGTCCAAACCGGCGACCAATTCGGCGATGCTGTCGGGCAAATCCTCACCGTCACAGTCCATGACCACGACATTTTGGTTGGGCGCCAAGCGGTCGGCGAGATAGCCAAGACCGGTGGCGATCGCGCGCTGATGGCCGATGTTGCGGCGCAGCACGAGGATTTCGCCGCACAGCCCGGCCGCCCGCAGGTCATCCGGCTCCGGCGGCGCGCGCACCGAGCCGTCATCGACGACCAGCACGAAAACCTCCTTGCCGTAGCGCGCGCCGAGGGCCGCGAACAGCTGCGCGCTGGCGGCACGATCCTCGAAAACGGGGGTCAGGATGACCAACGGAAAGGCGCGCATATCCATGGTTTGGCGATCCTAAGCCGCCAGCCGCGCCGCGTGCCAGGCCACGTGATCCGCCATGAAGCTGGCCACGAAAAAATACGAGTGGTCGTAGCCGGCTTGCCGGCGCAGGGTGGCGTCGACGCCGCTGTCGGTGACGGCTTTGGCAAGGGCGTCGGGGTTGAGCAAAGCGAGGAATTCGTCGCTGTCGCCCTGGTCGACCAAAAAATCCCGCGGCCAGCCGCGTGCCCGCAGTAGCAGGCTGGCGTCATGACGTGCCCAGCGGGTCTCGTCCTCGCCCAAATAGGCGGTCAATTGTTTGCGTCCCCACTCGGTGCCGGTGGGATGGCAAATCGGCGCCAAGGCCGACAACGAGCGGTAGGTGTCTGGATGGTTCATCGCCAGGGTGAGGGCGCCATGCCCGCCCATCGAATGGCCGGTGATTCCCTGGCGGGTCATGTCGGCCGCGAAGTTGTCCGCCACCACCGCCGGCAGTTCGTGCCCGACGTAGCTGTACATGCTGAAATGCGGCGCCCAGGGAGACTCGGTGGCGTCGACATAAAAGCCAGCGCCTTGGCCCAGGTCATAGGCCGCGTCATCGGCGATCTCGGGGCCGCGCGGGCTGGTGTCGGGAAAGACCAGCATCAGGCCATGGGCGGCGGCATTGGCCTGGGCGCCGGCCTTGACCATGGCGTTTTCATGCGTACAGGTCAGCCCGGACAGGTACCACAGCACCGGCACCGGGCCATTTTCGGCCTGGGGCGGGCAATACACCGCGAAGGTCATATCGGTCCCGGTGGTCTTGGCGGCGTGGCGGTAAACGCCTTGGGTGCCGCCAAAGGCGCGGTTGGTTGACAGGGTTTCAAGCATCGCTGTCTCCTTGCCCCGCCGCGACGACCGCGCCGGGGTCAGTATTGCACGACGGCGCGGATCGAGGTGCCGGCGTGCATCAGGTCGAAGCCGGTGTTGATTTCGTCGAGGGGCAGGGTGTGGGTGATCAAATCGTCGATGTTGATCTTGCCGTCCATGTACCAGTCGACGATTTTCGGCACATCGGTGCGGCCCTTGGCGCCGCCGAAAGCGGTGCCGCGCCAGACCCGGCCGGTGACCAGTTGGAACGGCCGGGTGGCGATTTCGGCGCCGGCCGGCGCGACCCCGATGATGATGCTTTCGCCCCAGCCCTTGTGGCAACATTCGAGGGCCTGGCGCATCACCTCGACATTGCCGATGCACTCAAAACTGTAATCGGCGCCGCCGTCGGTGAGTTCGACCAAATGCGCGACCAAGTCGCCGTCGATCGTTTTGGGATTGACGAAATCGGTCATCCCAAAGGCCTCGGCCAAGGCTTTGCGGTTGTCGTTCAAATCGACCCCGACAATCTTGTTGGCGCCGACCAAACGCAGGCCCTGGACCACGTTGAGGCCGATCCCGCCGAGCCCGAACACTACGCAATTGGCGCCCGGCTCGACCTTGGCGGTGTTGATCACTGCGCCGACCCCGGTGGTCACCCCGCAGCCGATGTAGCAGATCTTGTCAAAGGGCGCGTCGGCGCGGATCTTGGCCACCGCGATTTCCGGCAGCACGGTGTAATTGGAAAACGTCGAGCAGCCCATGTAGTGGTAAATCGGCTGGCCCTTGAACGAAAACCGGCTGGTCCCGTCGGGCATCAGGCCCTGGCCCTGGGTCACCCGGATCGCCTGACACAGGTTGGTTTTCCCCGACAGGCAATAGGCGCACTGTCGGCATTCCGGCGTGTACAGCGGAATGACGTGGTCGCCGACCGCCACCGAGGTCACCCCCGGCCCGGTCTCAACCACCACCCCGGCGCCCTCATGGCCCAGGATCGACGGAAAAATCCCCTCCGGATCGGCGCCCGACAAGGTGAACTCGTCGGTGTGGCAAATGCCCGTCGCCTTGATCTCGACCAAAACCTCGCCGGCCTTCGGACCGGCCAGGTCAACCTCAACAACCTCTAGCGGTTGACCCGCCTCAAACGCAACTGCCGCCCGTGTCTTCATGGCCCTGACCGCTTACCAGGCCCAGGATGTGACCAGCAGCGCGGCCAGCCCGGCGAACGAGCCGGCGAGGGTCAAATAAATCATCCAATGGGTGCCGTCGTAGACGTTTTCCGCGGGAATGTCCTCGGGCAGATTTTGGGGGGCGGTGCTCATGGTTTCCTCCGTTTTCGTAAAGCTTTCGGCGCTCTGACGCGGCGCTTCTTGGGTGGGATGATCGGCGGTCGGCATGGCCCCGCCGGTTTCGGCGGCGCGGGCGACAACGACGCCGGCAAAGGTCTCAAAAAACTCGCCGGCCAGTTTTTTGGCCGTGCTATCGATCAGGCGGGCGCCGATCTGCGCCAGCTTGCCGCCGACATTGGCGTCGACGGCGTAGCTGAGAAGGGTCGCTTGGCCGCCCTCGGTTTCGACCAATTCGACGGTCGCGCCTCCCTTGGCGAAGCCGGCTGCGCCGCCCTTGCCCTCGCCGCTGATCCGGTAGGACTTGGGCGGGTCAAGGTCACTCAGGCGAACCACCCCCTGGAATTTGGCTTTGACCGGGCCGACCTTGGCGGTAACCGTGGCGGTCAATTCGGTCTCGCTTTGTCGCTCAATGGTCTCGCAACCGGGGATGCATTGGCGCAGGGCCTCGGGGTCATTGAGGGCGTCCCAGACCAACTGGCGGGGCGCCGCGATGGCGTATTCGCCCGACATCTCCATGACCAAAAATCTCCCTGCTCAGCGGCTGTTANGCCGTTGTTTATGCGCCTCTAGGTAGCATAAAGCTGGATATGGTAGAAGCANATGTTATCACCNCGACAANGACCAATCGCCGCTGGCCAATNTNGGCGGCGCACCGGCAGGTAAGGAATGTGATCGATGACCCTGGCTCCTGGCTTGACGCTGACCCGCCNGTTGACCGTCGATCCGGGCCGCACCATCGATTTCATGGGGCCGGATCTGCGTGTTTACGCGACACCGTCGATGATCAACGATATGGAGCACGCCTGCCGCGATTTGGCGGTCGCTCATCTGGCCGCCGATCAGGACACCGTCGGTGTGCGGGTGGAGGTGGATCACCTCGACGCGGTCGGGGCCGGCGTGGTGGTCTCGGTCAGCGCCAAGATCATCGCCATCGATCGGCGCGCGCTGACCTTCGAGGTCGCCGTGCGGGCCGGCGAGCGCTTGCTGGGCGCCGGCCGCCATGTTCGGATGATCATCGATAAGGCGCGTTTCCAGGCCAGCTTGGCGGCGAAAATGGCAGGAACGCTTTAGCCGGCTTTTTTCGGCGGCGTTAGGCGCCGATGTATTCCTGCCAGCGGCCGTCTCGAAACACTTCGCAGGGTTTGTAGCGGGTTTTATAGGCCATCTTGCGGCTTTCGGCGATCCAATAGCCAAGGTAGACATAGGGCCGACCGCGCGCCCGCGCCCGTCGCACCAAATCCAGGATCATGAAGGTGCCGAGCCCGCGGTCGGCGCAATCCTGGCGAAAAAAGCTGTAGACCGCCGACAAGCCGTCGGCCTGTAAATCGCTTAACATGACCGCCAGAAGGGCACCGGTGGCGCGCGCGCGATATTCCACCAACCGGCTGTCGATCGGCGAACGCTCGACCATGTCGTCGAAATCGGTGCGCGTCATATGGCTCATCTCGCTGCCATTGTGGCGATTTTGTTGATAGGCGCGAAACAACTCGTACTGCTCGTGGGTGGTCGCCGACGGGCGCAGTTCGCCGACCACGTCCTGGTTACGCTTCAAACTGCGCCGAAAGCCTTTGGACCACTGGAAATCGTCAACCCGAATACGCACCGGCACACAGGCCGAACAACTGGGACAGGCGGGCCGGTAGATTAAGTTTTGGGTGCGCCGAAAGCCAATTGTCGCCAATTTGTCATGGGCCCGGCCGCTACGCGGCCCTCCGATATCGGCGACCAAACGCCGTTCGGTGCGGCCCTCCACATAGGGACAGGGCATCGCCGGCGTGTAGTGAAACATGATCGGACGGGCGAAAGCGGCGGATTGCATCGGTGCGATTTTTCCCCTGCGACTGGTCATGTCGCGGTGGCTTCCGTCGCCGCCGCGCGCGCCATCCTAGACCACCCATCGGCGGCTGTCAGCCGGTCCCGCCATCCTTGCCGTCGAACGCCGCGGCCGCCGCGTGAACCGGATGCGGTGGACGATCAGCCAGCGCCGGTGGCCGTGGCACCGAGGTCAGACGCGGGTCGGGCAGGTGCTTGCGTTGATAGCCAACTACCCGGAAACCGGCCCGTGTGTAATTGCCGAGCGCGCGGGTATGGTCGAGGTCACAAGTGTTCAAGATGACTTTCGCCGGCGCGGTCGCCCAACTGAGATCAACCGCCGCATTCAGGAAGTACCAGCCGAGACCTTGACCGATGAAATCGCCGATTAGGCCGAAAAAAGTGATCTCGGTGGCGCCTTCCGGCAAATCACGGGTGATCTCGCAAAACCCCGCCGGCACCCCATCGACTTGTAATTGATAGAGGGCGCACGCCGGCGCGCCAATCACCGCCGCCAAGGCCTCATCGCTGAGCAGGCAGCGCTCGAACCATGTCCACTCGCGGCCGACGGCGTCGTAAAGATAGCGGAAAAAGCCAACNGTCGGGNGGGTCATCGGGACAATGTCGACTCCCGCGCGCGNCGCCGGTACCGGTGGCCGCGCNGGCGNCGTGGTCATTTCCAGGAATAAGACATCAACGTCGATATCGGTGCCGAGGGGNGGGTCGGTCGCGTNGGTCGAGAGGTTCATGGCGCCGGCGCCACAGGCGTATCGGGCCGGCCGCCCCATTCGGTCCATGAGCCGTCGTAAATGGCGACATCGGATTTGCCGATCAAGTGCAGGGCGAGGGCCAGCACACAGGCGGTCACGCCTGAGCCACAGGTGGTTACCAACGGCCGGTCGAAATCAAGCCCGGTGGCGGCGAACATCGCACGTAACGCTTCGGCGTCACGAAAGCAGCCGCTTTCGGGATCCAGCAAATGGTCATAGGGCAGGTTGAGACTGCCGGGGATATGGCCGCCGCGCAAACCTTTGCGCGGCTCGGGGTCGGTGCCGTGAAAGCGGCCGGCGGAGCGGGCGTCAAGCACTTGTTCCCGGCGGTCGGCCACATTATCGATCATTTGGCTGACGGCCCGCACCGCCGCCGGGTCCAAGGTGGCCATGAAGGTGGTCGGCGTCACCGCCGCCGCCGGACCGGTCACCACCGGCCGGCCCTCGGCCAACCATTTGCGCAGGCCACCATCCAAAATCGCCACATTCCGGTGGCCGAAGGCGCGCAGCATCCACCAGGCGCGCGGCGCGCTGCGCGCGTCGTAGACGTCATAGGCGATGATCTTGTGATCGTTGGCGAGCCCGAGGGCGGCGACTTTCCGCGCGAACAGCGCGGCGTCCGGTAGCATATGCGGCAGGTCCGTGTCGGGCGCGCAAATGTCGTCGATATCGAATCGCTGGGCGCCGGCGATGTGACGCTCCAAGAACTCGGCGTTGCCGTCACGGTTGGCGGTCGGCAGGTGAAAGGTGGCGTCGATGACACGCACTTGGGGATCGTCCAAATGAGCCGCCAGCCATTCGGTCGAGACCAGGGCTTCGCGGTGGGTATATGACATGGCGTGGCTCCTTTCAGACGTGTCGGCGACCGTCGGTTAGACGGGATCGTTCAGCCATTCCGGCACGGGCAGTCCCTTTTCGCGCAGAAACGCCGGGTTATAAAGCTTCGATTGATAGCGGTGACCCCAATCGCAGAGAATGGTCACGATGGTATGACCCGGCCCCAACTGTTCGGCCAAGCGGATAGCGCCGGCGATATTGATCGCCGTCGACCCGCCCATCACCAACCCCTCGTGGCGCAGCAGGTCGAAGACCAGGGGGAGGGCCTCCTGGTCGGAGATTTGAAACTGCGTGTCGATTGGCGCCGGTGCCAGATTTTGGGTAATGCGACCCTGCCCGATCCCCTCGCTGATCGAGCCGCCCTCGGCCTTCAACTCACCGTTTTGGTAATAGTTGTAGATCGCCGAGCCCATGGGATCGGCGAGGGCAACGACCACGTCCTTGTTACGTTCCTTCAGCGCCAGACCGGTACCGGCGAGGGTGCCGCCGGTGCCGACGGCGGCGACGAAGCCATCCACTTTGCCGGCGGTTTGCGCCCAGATCTCGGGGCCGGTGGTGCGCACATGCGCGTCCATATTGGCGGTGTTGTCGAACTGGTTGGCCCAGATCGCGCCATGCGGTTCGCTGGCGGCCAGTTCCGCCGCCAAGCGTTCCGACACCCGCACGTAATTGCCGGGATCGCGGTAGGGCAAGGCCGGCACCAGGCGCAGATCGGCGCCGCACAGCCGCAACATGTCTTTTTTCTCTTGGCTCTGCGTCTCCGGCATGACGATGACCGTGCGATAGCCGCGGGCGTTGGCGACCAGCGCCAGCCCGATGCCGGTATTGCCGGCGGTGCCTTCGACGATCACCCCGCCTGGCCGCAGTTCGCCGCGCGCTTCGGCGGCTTCGATGATCGCGCGCGCCGCGCGGTCCTTGACCGAACCGCCGGGATTGAGGAATTCGGCCTTACCCAAAATGGTGCAGCCGGTGCGCGCCGAGGCGGCGCGCAGCTTAATCAGGGGCGTGTTACCGATCGCGTCCACAAAGCCGTCGTAGATCATGCCGTTGTTTCCCTTGCGAGGGTGCCGTCGCGGCGCGACAAACCTGATATGTGGTGTCATTCGTCGCCGCGCTAAGGCTCTTTGGGTTGATTTTGCACAAATTTGGGGCCCATCAAGCGGTAGAACACTTTGTTACCGCGTAACAAAGGGCCGAGTTTTTCGTAAAACCGCTTGGCTTGGTCGTTCCACGGATCCATGGTCCAGTCGATTTGCTCAATGCCTTGATCCTCGGCCAGGGCCAGCATGGCCGCCATCAGGGCTTGACCGACCCCTTTGGCGCGGGCCCTGCGGGTGACAAAAATATCTTGAATAAACAGGCTATTGCGACAATTCGCTAAGGCGAACATTCGACCGAAGGCAAGAAAGCCTTGGCAGTGCCCGGCGCTATCTTCGGCGACCAGGACCTCAATCCCGGAGGTTTCGGCGAATGCGCCATTGGCGATGGCGTGGGCCATATAGGAGCGTTGGTAAGGGCTGGTCAGGCCGTAAAAGGCCAAAAGCTCTTGCGCCAACACGGCGAGCGCGGCGGCGTCATCGGGTGTCGCCGGGCGCACGGTGATGGCCGGCGCGGCGCTGGGCTGCGCGTCAGGGGGCACGGGGAGGGGCTCCGCGATGTGTCGGCGCTACGATTTTTCGCCGGTGCCGACGTGCTCGACCACTCGCACGCTGTCGCTGTCGGGGTCGAAGATTTGGCGTGTTTCAGCCGCCATGTCGGTGCCGGTGATGCGAACGAAGCGGGCGCCCGCCGGGTAATCGATGGAATGGATGTCGCCGGGTTGGTACAGGCCGGCCTGGCCGGGATTTAGGCGATATTGCTTGGCCACTGTGAGTTTGGCGTGGCCAGCCTCACGCGCGTCGTCGCCGCGCTGCCAGACGGTCATGTCGGTATGGGCCGCGACCTGGCCATAGGCGGCCCAGGACCGGCCGTGGTCGTGGGGCGGCGAGACGCGCGGCGCGTCCATGTTGTAAGCTAGGACGACGAAGCCCATCTCCGGGTCACGGAAGATCTCGACCATGCCATCGGCGGCTTGGTCGCCAAATTGCTGCGCCAAAAAGCCCTCGTCGACGATCAGGCGTTCAAGGGCCGCGCGCACCTCCTCGCGGCCGGCGGGGCCCGCATCGGCGCTTAAGGCGGTGCGGCAATCGACGCAAAACTCGGACAATCCATAGGCCATGGCGGTCTCTCCTGAAAGCGGCGACCCAGCGTGTTCAATGCCGGGCGCGAACAATAACCAGCGCGATCTTAGCACGCTGGCCGGCCACGGTCATTCCCGTCGGATGCCTTAGCCGCCCCGGCGCTACCGATAAATTGTCTTGGAAGATGGCTCCCCGGGACGGATTCGAACCGCCGGCCAAGCGGTTAACAGCCGCTTGCTCTACCGC
>NZLB01000079.1 GCA_002694075.1 Nisaea sp. | reverse complement strand
ATCAGTTGGGATTCTGCGAACAAAATAGAAAACACCTGACCGCACACTGAGGTGAGCTAGGCCAGATTTGTGCATCAGTTTGGACATCACCAGAGAACTCCAAGCAACCAGAATGCCTAGAACTCAATGGGTTAGATTTGGATTGATCGTTAAAATGGTGCCCAGGGGCGGACTCGAACCACCGACACGCGGATTTTCAGTCCACTGCTCTACCAACTGAGCTACCTGGGCACCGCGCGGCCCCGGGCGTTCGCCCGGTCCTGAACCGCTTATAGGAAATCACCGCCCCCCTGTCCAGAGCCCTTGGCGGCAAAATCGCCGGCGCCGGTCGGGTATCGCCCTCAGCGATCCGGCGCCTGGTCTTCGCCGGCGCCAAGTGCGGCGATCACTTCTTCGGGTTCGGCGACTTCCTCGGTCGGCAGGCGATAATCGCCGCCGAGCCAGCGGCCAAGGTCGACCTGTTTACAGCGCGCCGAGCAAAACGGCCGGTGATCGGTGTCCGATCGCTTACCACAGATCGGACAGCCGGGCTTGGCCGGCTTGTCGGCTTTGCCTCGAAACGGATGCACATCGCCCATCACGTTCTCTCCTTCACCGCCGCGCACCGCCCACAACCGGCGCGCCATGGCGCCAAGTCACCGCCGGCCGCGCCGCCGGGGCCAGGGTAATCACCTCACCCAGCCGGCGTTCAACGACAGTGCGCGCGGCCGCCCCAGCGGGCTCTTCAAAATACGCCATAAGCGCCGGATCGCAATGCAGGATCGGTCCATTTTGCCCGCCGGAGGCGCGGAGCAGCGCCCGCAGCCAGCTATGCGCCCTGGCGCTCGGCGCGGCCACACGCTCAGCCAAACTGGGGCCCAGGCGCGGACGCACAATCTCAAACAATCCGGCGCGGGTGAAGCCAATCGCCTCCGGCTGGCCCGGATCGGTGGCCAGCGTGGTCCGCAACTGCTCGGTCAACGCCTTCCGCGCGGCCGCCTCCGTCAGTCGCAAAAAGTCGACGGCGACGATCCCGCCCAGCGCCCGCAGACGCAACGCCGCCGCCAATTCCGCGGCCGCCGCCCGGTTGATCATCGCCGCGTCCATGTCCGGCCCGGCGCCGGCGGCATCGACATCGACGGCAGTCAGCGCGGTGGTCGCCTCAATGGTAAGCCGGCCGCCGCCAACGAGATCAATCCGCGGCTCCAGCGCCGCCGCCAGGGCCGCTTCGGCACCGCTATCGGCGAAAAGGCGCAAATCGGCGTCATGGCGAATACGATCCGCCGGCAGACCCATCGCCAGGCGCGCCGCCAGGTCCGGCGCCGGCACCAGCACGCGTGGCGGGCGAGCATCTTTGGCGGCGTCTCGCACCAACCGCCATTGGTCGGCCAAAGCGGCGGCGATGACCCTCAGGGCGCCAGGTTCCAAATCACCGCCGGCACGGTCCACCCACCAGCCCGCGCCATCCGGTGTCAGCGGCGCCAAAGCGGCGCGCAGATCACGGCGCCGCGCCGGCCCGCCAATGGCCCGGGTGATGGCCACCCCGTCGGCGCCGGCGCGAAGGCTGACGCCATCGCGGGCCAAGGTGATCTGTCCGCCGACCCGTGGTCCCTTGCCGCCGGCGGCGGCACGGCGCACCTGTACCACCGCGGCGGCACCGGCCGGCGGCAAGGGCGTCCGTCCGGTGCGCGGCCAAAACGCGTCCCCGGCCGGATCGCCAATATCGATAAAAGCGCCAGCCAGTTCCGGGCGATGGGCGCGCACACGTCCCAGAACCACCGCGCCGCGCGGATCGGGCGCGGCGTCGGGCTCAATCCAGATTTCAACCACCCGCGCGCCGTCGAATAGGGCGACCCGCGTCTCGCCCGGCCCCGCCTCGATGATGGCATGGTCGGCGGTCATGGGCGTNTCACCGGNTGGTCGCCGATNGTGANGCGCCNGCGCCCTTGAGCAACTGGTAGACCGTGTGCAAGTCGAGNCCGACAACATTGGAATAAGAGCCGTTAAGGCGCGTCGCGAAGGCGGCGGCGCGGCCCTGGATGGCNTAACCACCGGCTTTACCCCGCCATTCCCCGCTCGCCAGATAAGCGGCGCGTTCGCTGGCGTCCAACCTTTTGAAACCGACCGCCGTTTGCACCAAACGCGTGCGCACCCCGCCCCCGGGCAAGCCAAGGGCGATGGCGCCAAGCACGCGGTGGCCGCGCCCACTCAACAGGTCGAGGCAAGCACCGGCCGCCGCCGCGGTTTCGGTTTTTGGTAAAATGCGGCGACCGACAGCGACCACGGTATCGGCCGCCAGGACCAGGGCCTCCGGCCGCTGGCCCGCCACCTGCGCCAATTTCTCCGCCGCCATGCGCTCGGCATAGGGCCGCGGTAATTCACCGGGACGCGGGCTTTCGTCAATTTCAGCGGGTAGAATGGCGTCGACGGCGATATCCAATTGGGCCAACAGATCGCGCCGCCGTGGCGAGGCCGAGGCCAGCACAAGAGGCACGCCGTCCGGAAGCGCGAGCCAGGTTGAAGCGCCGGTCACGGCGAGCTCCGTCACTTGAAGCGGAAGGTGATCCGCCCCTTGGTCAAGTCATAGGGGGTCATCTCGACATTGACCCGGTCGCCGGCCAACACCCGGATCCTGTTTTTCCGCATTTTGCCGCTGGTGTGGGCGAGGACCTCGTGATCGTTATCCAACTTCACGCGGAACATGGCGTTGGGCAATAGTTCCGAAACGGTTCCGGGAAACTCAATGACATCTTCCTTCGGCATTGCAACTCCTCGTTTGGCCGCGAAGGTGTGCGAGAAAGTGCGCATGGCGGGCCGGCCCGTCAACCTTTTTCACGCCGACCGGCGATGGATTAGGCGTCGTCGGGGGGCCAGGGGCCAAAACGCGCCGCGATCCGCGCCGCCAAGTGATCGCGAACTTGGCGGTACGCGGCCAACCGTTCCTCGCGGCCGCCACCGGCTAAAGTGGCGTCCATGGTCGGCCAATATTCGATGTCGCAGGCCATTGCCCGAGTCATCTCGGTCGCACGATGCTGGGCCTCGGGTGAGAGGGAGATGATTAGGTCGTAATAAGCGTCATCCAATTCATCGAAGGTTTTCGGATGATGGGCGGTTAAATCGATGCCGATCTCGGCCATCACCGCGATCATGAAACCATCCACCTCGGCGCCAATGCGAATCCCACAGGAATCGACATAGATGCGGGTGCCCAGATGGCGCTTCAGCAAAGCCTCGGCCATCGGCGAGCGGATAATGTTCAAATTACAGGCGAACAAAACCGCGCTGGGCCGGGCGATAGGCTGGAATAGATCGGGTGTGACCATCGCCCTAGCCCCTGAAATGCAAGCTGCAGACCAGCGTGAAAAGCCGCCGGGCGGTGTCGAAATCAAAGCTGGCCTTGCCGGCCAGACGGTCGATCAAAAGCTGGGCGCCATCATTGTGCAAGCCACGCCGACCCATATCGATGGCTTCGATCTGTGAAGGCGACAGGCGCTTAATGGCGTCGTAATAGCTGTCGCAGATTTGAAAGTAATCACGCACAATCCGGCGAAACGGCGTCATCGACAATTGAATCGCGCGCAACGGTTCCTCGTCGGTGGTCCGCAAGTCAAAGATCAGGCGGTTTTCCTCGACCGATAAATGCAGGTGGTAGGGGCCCGAGACCGGCCCCTCCAAATCGAACACATTGGCGTCAAGCAGATCGAAAACGGCGGCCGCCCGTTCATGGTCGACTTCGGCGCTGCGGCGCGCCAAGCCTTGCGTGTCGAGTACCAAATGGACGATCCGGGCCCGCGGATCGGGGCAAACTGGCGGCCGGTCGCCGCCCCGCGCGTCATCGCCGCCCGCCATGACACCTCAGCGATCGGCCGCGTTGAGCCGCGTCCAAATGGACAGGCCATGGGCGTCCAGCCCCTCGGCGCGGGCCAAGGTGGTGGCGGCGGGTCCAATCCGCGCCAAGCCATCGGCGTCACAGGCCACCCAAGTGATTCGCTTCATGAAATCGAGGGTGCCGAGCCCGGAGGAAAACCGTGCCGTGCGGTCGGTCGGCAGGACATGGTTGGGGCCGGCGACATAATCGCCAACCGCTTCGGGCACATGGCGGCCGACGAAGATCGCGCCGGCGTGGTTGACCTGTTCGGCGAAAGCGGCGGCGTCATCGATGGCCAACTGCAGATGTTCGGGCGCCAAGCGATCGACCAAGGGCAGGGCCGCCGACAAATCCGGTACCACGATGATGGCGCCGTAGTTTTCCCAGGCGGCGCCCGCGATCTCACGGCGCGGCAAGGTCGCCAACCAATCGTCGACGCTGGCCGCGACGCGGTCGGCAAAGGCGGCGTCATCGGTGATCAGGATAGCCTGCGCCAAATCGTCGTGCTCCGCCTGGGACAACAGGTCGATGGCGGTCCAACTGGGGTCGTTGTTGCCATCCGCGACAATCAACACCTCCGACGGGCCAGCGATCGAATCGATGCCAACACGGCCATAAACCTGGCGCTTAGCCTCGGCGACATAGGTGTTACCGGGTCCTACGACCTTATCGACCTTGGGCACCGTCGCCGTGCCATAGGCGAGGGCAGCCACCGCTTGGGCGCCACCGATCCGGTAAATCTCATCAATGCCGGCAATCTCGGCGGCGGCCAGGATCAACGGGTTGACGCGGCCGTCCGGCGTCGGCGTGACCATCACCCGGCGGCTGACCCCCGCGACGCGCGCCGGGATGGCGTTCATCAACAAAGAACTAGGATAGGCGGCACGGCCGCCAGGCACATAGAGCCCCACCGCCGCAATCGGCCGCCAACGCTGGCCAAGGCCGATGCCGTCATCGTCGACATAGTCCAGGTTCTGCGGTAGCTGGCGGGTATGAAAGGCCTCAATCCGGACCGCCGCGGTTTCAAGGGCGGCGACCACCTCGGGGGCGACCTGGTGGCGGGCGGCGGCGATCTCCGCGGCGTCAACGCGCAGGTCGGCGGCGCTC
>NZLB01000078.1 GCA_002694075.1 Nisaea sp. | reverse complement strand
AACCCGACCGACGACGACACGCCGGAGACCGATGAGGCGGCCGCCTCGCCCAAGGTGAAGACCGCCCCCGACGCGCCAGTGGTCCGCCGGGTGCCGGGCACGGTGCCGGATGTCGGCCGGCGCGCCATTGACATTGGCACACCAGCGGCGATACGCGCGGCGGCGGCGCAGGCCCGTCGCCCCAAGGAAACCAAGAAACTGGTGGTTGGTCGCGAGATCTCGTTAAGTGGGGCCATCACCGCCTGCGATACCTTGGTGGTTGAAGGGCGGGTCGAAGCCACTTTGGAAAATAGCGAGCTGCTGGAAATCACCCCCGGCGGCGCCTTTAAAGGACGGGTGTCGATTAACGAGGCCATTATCGCCGGTGAGTTCGATGGTGAATTGGTGGTTCGTGGCCGGTTGTTGGTCGCCTCCGGAGGGCGGATCGTCGGGACCATCAAATATGGCAGCCTGGTGGTCGAAGAGGGTGGCCATGTCAGCGGCCAAGTCGATCAAATTGTGGACAACGCGACGGACGACACCCCGGCCTGATGCGGGTTATTGGGTTCATTTGCCTGGCGCCCTGGCTCGCCGGTTGCCTCGCCACGCCTCCGGAAGCTGTTGCGCCAACCCCTGTCGCGGTCCCGGTCCTCGCCTACCCGGCCCCGGATCGATTGGCCGCGCCGAGCGCCGCAAAACGTCGCCCGCCTAAGCCGGCGTCAAAATCGACCGCGCCGAAGTCGCGAGCGCCGCAGATCGCCGCCGTGATCGCGCCGCCACCGCCCAAACCGGCGCGTCTAATGGGGCTGGGGGCGACCGAGGTGTCCAAGCTTCTGGGCGTGCCGGCCCGGGTGCGCCGCGAGCGGCGGGTACGCATTTGGCAATATGTCACCGGCGATTGTGTGCTCGATCTGTTTCTTTATCCGGCCGCTGGCGGCCATGTCGTCACCCATATCGAGTCGCGCACGCCCGAATTGGGGCGGGGGGTGGCGGCCGCGACCTGTATCGCCGGGGTGGTCCGCCGGCGCTGAGCCCGCTTCAGGCCGAGGTCTTGTCTTTGAATCGGCAGAGATCGTCCACCGGGCACTCTGGGCAGGCGGGTTTGCGCGCCTTGCAAATGTAGCGCCCATGCAGGATCAACCAGTGGTGGGCGTGGTTTTTCCAATGGGCCGGGATGCGCCGTTCGAGGGCCTTCTCCACCGCCAAAGGGGTTTTGCCGGCACCCATACCGGTGCGGTTGGCGACGCGGAATAAATGGGTGTCGACGGCGATGGTGGGCTGTCCGAAGGCCATGTTGAGCACCACATTGGCGGTTTTGCGGCCCACCCCGGGCAGGCTTTCCAAACTCTCACGGTCGGTTGGCACGGCGCCGTCATGGTCATCCAACAAACGTTGCGACAGGGCGATGACGTTTTTCGCTTTGGCGTTGAACAAACCGATGGTGCGAATGTAATGGCGCACTTTGGCTTCGCCGAGGGCGAGCATTTTTTGCGGCGTGTCGGCGACCTTGAACAACGGGCCGGTGGCTTTGTTGACACCGACATCGGTGGCTTGCGCCGACAGCACCACGGCGACCAGTAAGGTATAGGCGTTGACATGGTCCAACTCGCCTTTGGGCGCCGGATCGCGCGCCGATAAGCGGGCGAAAAAACAGTCGATGTCCTTCAACGGCATGGGACGGGGCATGGGGTCAGACTCCTCGGTCGCGCGGGCGATCCTTTTGCCGCGCATCGGCGTATATTAAAGGTCATGACGTGGAACGAAAGCATCGAACCGGCGGCCGAGGCGGCCGCCCCCGTGGTCTTCGACCTGTACCCGCATCGCAGCCTGTCGGGGCGCGGGTTTCTGGTGGTGATGGCCTTGATCGGGGTGTTGAGCTTGGCCATCGGCATTGGTTTTTCGCTGGTCGGGGCCTGGCCNGTGATTGGTTTCATGGGGTTGGAGGTGGGCGTCGTTCTGGCCGCGTTTATTCTTAACTANCGGGCCGGCGCGCGCCGCGAAAGNNTGGTNATGGGACCGGAAGAAGTCGCCCTGCGCCGCGACGNGCNCGGTCGTAAAGGCGACAACGCCTTGTTTCCGACNTATTGGCTGCAAATCCGTCTGCTGGTTGACGGGCCGCGCNGCAGCCGCTTATTGATCGGTTCCCATGGCCGTTTCGTCGAAATCGGNGCGTTTTTGAACGAGGCCGAAAAANCCGATTTGGCCGGCGCCTTGCGCGCGCAGTTGGCNTTGTTTCGGCGNCGCGGGCGTGCGACCCCNGCGCCCGCCTAGTCCGTCAAATTCAGGACGTCGCGCATCGAGTACAGGCCGGCTGGCTTGCCCGCCAGCCAGCGCGCCGCGGCGACCGCGCCATTGGCGAAAATGGTCCGGGAGCCGGCCTTATGGCTAAGTTCGATGCGCTCGCCCGGACCAGCGAAAATCACCGAATGCTCGCCAACAACATCGCCGCCGCGCAGGGTGGCGAAACCGATGCTTCCGGGCACGCGGGCGCCGGTGTGGCCATCGCGGCTGCGCACGGCGGCGTCGGCCAAGTCGATATCGCGGCCCGCCGCCGCCGCCCGCCCCAGGCCGAGGGCGGTGCCCGATGGCGCGTCGACTTTGCCGCCATGGTGCATTTCCACGATTTCAATATCGAAAGCGGGGTCGAGGGCACGGGCGGCGCGGGCCACCAGGGCCAGCAATACATTGATACCAAGCCCCATATTGGGGGCGAAAACACAGGCCAACCCGTCCGCCGCCAGCGCCGCCAAGCGATCTTCTTCGCGCGCGCTCAAACCGGTGGTGCCAATCACCAAACCGGTCCCGGTGGCCCGCGCCACCTTGGCCAAGGCCATGGTCGCCGGGGGCAATGAAAAATCGATGATCACCTCGGCGGCGGCGCACAGCGCGGCCGGGTCTTGGTGGAGTGTCGCCGGGTCCAGGTCGAGGGCGCGCAGGTCGGCCGGTAGGCCGTTGACTTCGGTGAAAGCCTGTCGACTGAGGCCGCCGACCAGCTGGCAGTCAGCGTGGTCGGTTACCGCCGCGGCGATCAACCGTCCCATTCGGCCGGTAATTCCATTTATCCCAATCGCCTGCATGGTCATCCCCCCTTAACCATCTGAAAATCGGCTACTTTCAGCCTTTGACTGGCACTACTCTCCAAGGTCGTCCCAGAACTCCTTGACGCGGTTGAAGAACCCGTTGGTTTTGGGATGGGTGCCGGCGCCGCCCTCCTCGTCGAAGGCGGCCAGCAACTCGCGCTGGCGGGCGGTGAGATTGACCGGAGTTTCGACGGCGATTTCGATGTAAAGATCGCCGCGCGCCGCACTGCGCAGCACGCTCATGCCTTTTTGGCGCAAGCGGAAGCGTTTGCCACTTTGGGCGCCAGCGTCAATGGTCAGACGGGCGCGCCCGCCTTCGATGGTCGGCACCTCAATTTGGCCGCCAAGGGCGGCGGTGGTCATCGATACCGGCACTTGGCACAGTAAATCGGGGCCTTCGCGGTGGAAAATGGGGTGCTCCTCGATCTCGAGGAAAATATACAGGTCGCCGGCCGGGGCGCCGCGCAAACCGGCCTCACCCTCGCCGGCCAGACGAATGCGGGTGCCGTCCTCGACGCCGGCCGGGATCGTCACCGACAAGGTCTTGGTGCGCTCCTTGCGGCCGGTGCCGCCGCAGGCACGGCACGGGTCGCTGATGATCTGACCGGTGCCGGCACAGGTCGGACAGGTGCGCTCAATTGTGAAAAAGCCCTGTTGGGCGCGGATTTTCCCGTGGCCTTGGCAGGAATGACAGGTCGTCGGGCCGGCCCCACGGGCGCCGCCGCTGCCGTCGCATTCCTCGCACACCACCGAGGAGGGAATATCGACCTCGCGCTGACGGCCGTTGAAAGCGTCTTCCAAGCTGATCGCCATGTTGAAGCGCAAATCGCTGCCCCGGCCGCTCTGGCGTTGGCCGCGCCCGCCCATGAACTCGCCGAACACCTCGTCGAAAATATCGGCGAAGCCACCGCCAAAGCCGCCGAAGCCAGGACCGCCGCCGCCGCCGCCATTTTCAAAAGCGTCGTGGCCGAAACGGTCGTAAGCGGCGCGTTTTTGGCCGTCTTTTAGGACGTCATAGGCCTCGTTGACTTCTTTGAAATTTTGTTCGGCGGTGGGGTCGTCGGGATTGCGGTCGGGGTGGTATTTCATCGCCAGACGGCGATAGGCCGATTTCAAGGCGGCGTCGTCGGCGTCGCGCGCCACCCCCAAAACTTCGTAAAAATCGCGTTTCGCCATAGTAGGTCATTTCGCCGAACGAGGGTGGAACCGGAGGTGGGGAAGCGCCGCCGGCGAAGGCCGGCGGCGCGGGGTGGCCAGGTTAGGCCGTTTTGTTTTGGTTTTGGTCGTCGACCTCCTCGAAATCGGCGTCAACCACATCGTCTTGCGCGGTGCTGTCGCCGCCCGCGTCGCCGCCGTCGGCGTCACCGCCCGGACCGGCGTCACCGCCCTCGGCTTGTTGGGCTTTGTAGACCGCCTCGCCGAGTTTCATCGACGCCTGCTGCAATTCCTCCAGGCGCTGGGTGATGGCCGCGACGTCCTCGCCCTCCATCGCGGTTTTCAGGTCGGCGACCGCTTGCTCGATGCCTTGACGGTCGCTTTCGGACACCTTGTCACCGAAATCGGCGAGGGTTTTCTCGGTGGCGTGGATCGCGGAGTCGGCCTGGTTCCGCGCTTCGACCAGTTCCCGCCGCTTTTGGTCCTCGGCGGCGTTATCTTCGGCCTCTTGGACCATTCGCTCGATATCGCTGTCGGACAAGCCGCCGGAGGCCTGGATGCGGATTTGTTGCTCCTTGCCGGTGGCCTTGTCCTTGGCCGACACATTGACGATGCCATTGGCGTCGATATCGAAGGCGACCTCGACCTGGGGCATGCCGCGCGGCGCCGGTGGCAGGCCGACCAGGTCGAATTGTCCCAGCAATTTGTTGTCGGCGGCCATCTCCCGCTCGCCCTGGAAGACGCGGATGGTGACCGCGGTCTGGTTGTCCTCGGCGGTGGAGAAGGTCTGACTTTTCTTGGTCGGGATAGTGGTGTTGCGGTCGATCAGCCGGGTGAACACCCCACCCAAGGTTTCAATCCCGAGCGACAGTGGCGTGACATCCAACAAAAGCACATCTTTGACATCGCCGACCAAGACACCGGCTTGGATCGCGGCGCCACTGGCGACGACTTCGTCGGGGTTGACGCCGCGGTGCGGTTCGCGGCCGAAGAATTCCTTCACGGTCTCGTAAATTTTCGGCATCCGCGTCATGCCGCCGACCAGGATCACCTCGTCGATTTCGCCAGCCGACAGGCCAGCGTCTTTGAGGGCCGCTTTGCAGGGCGCGGTGGTGCGTTCGACAAGGTCATCGACCAGGGCCTCCAGCTTGGACCGCGTCAACTTGATGTTGAGATGTTTCGGACCGGCCTGGTCGGCGGTGATGAAGGGCAGATTGATTTCCGTTTGCTGCGAGCTGGACAACTCGATTTTGGCTTTTTCAGCGGCCTCTTTCAGGCGTTGCAAGGCCAACCGGTCGGCGCGCAGATCGATGGTGTTCTCGCGTTTGAACTCATCGGCCAGATAGTCGATGACACGCTGGTCGAAATCCTCACCGCCCAGGAAGGTGTCGCCATTGGTCGATTTAACCTCGAACACGCCATCGCCGATTTCGAGAACCGAAACGTCGAAGGTCCCGCCGCCGAGGTCGAAAACGGCGATGGTGCCGGAGGACTTCTTATCCAGACCATACGCCAGGGCGGCGGCGGTCGGCTCGTTGATGATGCGCAGGACCTCAAGGCCGGCGATCTTGCCGGCGTCCTTGGTGGCTTGGCGCTGGGCGTCGTTGAAATAGGCCGGCACGGTGATCACGGCCTTGTCGACGCCGGTGCCGAGATAGGCTTCGGCGTCTTCCTTCAACTTGCGCAGAACAAAGCTCGAAACCTGGCTTGGGCTGTATTTCTCGTCACGCACCGAGACCCAGGCGTCGCCATTGTCACCAGGCACCACCTCATAGGGCACCAGATCGTTGAAGCGTTTCGAGGTCTCGTCATCGGCGCGCCGGCCGATCAGGCGCTTGATCGCGAACAGGGTCGCTTCCGGATTGGTCACCGCCTGCCGTTTGGCGGCTTGACCGACCAGGCGTTCGCCACCCTCGGTGAACGCCGTCATCGACGGCGTGGTGCGGCCGCCCTCGGCGTTTTCGATCACCTTGGCGTCCTTGCCGTCCATCACGGCGACGCACGAGTTGGTCGTGCCTAAGTCAATACCAATGACTTTGCTCATCTGTTCCTCTTTCCACAGCGGGCGTCGCCAGCCCCGAAGGCGCAGGACACGCCCCCAAGCTTGCGTTGACGACTGTCCGACCATATAGGAGCGGCGTGTTTGACCTGCAAGCGGCCCGGCGCAGAAAAAGGCAACCGCCCGGCCGCTGGCGTGATAAAGGCGCGTTGAATGATCGTTTCGGCCAGTTATCGCACCGATATCCCGGCCTTTTACGGGGCCTGGTTCGCCGCGCGCTTGGCGGCCGGTGAATGCTATGTCCGCAATCCGTACGGCGGCGCGCCTTATCGCGTGGCTTTGGACCCGGACTCGGTCGACGGTTTCGTTTTTTGGACGCGCAACCCGCGGCCGTTTTTGCCCGTGCTCGACCAGGTCGCCGCCCGCCGCCAGCCTTTCATGTTGCAGACCACGATCACCGGATATCCGCGCGCCATCGACCGCCACGTGCCGCCGCCGGCGCCGGTGATCCGGACGCTTGCCACGATCGCCCGCGACCATGGCCCGGAGGTGGTGGTTTGGCGCTATGATCCGATCCTGCTGACCGATCACTTAACGGCGGCCTGGCACCGACGGAATTTCGCCGGGCTCGCCGCGCGTTTGGCGCCGCTGACCGACGAGGTGGTCGTCTCCTTCGCCCATTTTTACGCGAAGTCGACCCGCAACCTGGCGGCCGCCGGGATTGCCTGGCGTGACCCGCCGGCGGACGAAAAGCGTGCTCTCTTGGCCGATTTGGCGAAAATCGCCGGCGACCATGGCTTGGCGCTGACGGTGTGCAGTCAAAGCGATTTGACGATGGCGCCGGTGGCGGCGGCGCGTTGCGTCGACGCCGGCCGTCTGGCGCGCATTGCCGGGCGGCCGATAGCGGCGCTCACCAAAGGCAACCGGCCCGGCTGCCTCTGCGCCGAAAGCCGCGATATCGGGGTTTATGACAGCTGTGTGCACGGCTGCACCTATTGCTACGCCGTGCGCGCGCCGGCCGCCGCCGTGGCCAAGCGCGCCGCCCATGTGGCCATCGCCGACCGCCTTTGACGGGCGGGCCAATCGGCGGCCGCGCCGACTGCCTCAAGCGGTGGTGTCGACCGAGCCGCTGGCGCCTTTGGAAACGCCGACCATCGCCGGGCGCAGTAAGCGGTCGCCGATGGCGTATCCGGCCTGCAGCACCTGCATCACCGTGCCGGCGGCGTAGTCGGCGTTCTCAACCTCGAACATGGCTTGGTGGAAGTTGTAGTCGAAAGCTTCGCCGAGGGGGTCGATCTTGCGGATACCGTGTTTGTCGAAGGCGGCCAGCAAGTCTTTTTCAGTCATCTCGACGCCGATCACCAGGTTCCGCAGATTGTCGTCCAGGCCGTCCCTATTCTCCGGCGCCGCCTCAAGGGCGCGGCGCAAATTATCCGAGGCGCTGAGCAGGTCGCGGGCGAAGTCGGCGATGCCGAATTTGCGCGTCTGCTCGCGCTCGCGCTCGGCCCGTTTGCGGGTGTTCTCCAACTCGGCGAGGGTGCGCAGCAATTGGTCTTTGAGCTTCGCGTTCTCGGCCGCCGGATCGCCGGCCGCCTCTTCGGCGTCGCCCTCGGCGGCGCTTTCGGGCGCGCCTTCGGCGGCTGCGCCTTCGGCGTCGGTGGCGAGGTCGGAAACGGTCTCGGTATCGGCGGCGACGTCGGCGCCGGCCTCCTCGGCGGCGGGGGCGTCGTCTTCGGGGCGGGCGTTGGCCATGGTGATGACTTCATACAGTGGTCGGAACGAGGCCCGATGGGCCGGCGCACCAGATTTAGGAGCTTCCGGGCGATTTGCAAAGGGGCGAGTGCGATTTCCCGTGCGCCGGCCTAGTCCAATAATTTCGAAATCGCTTGGGCGGTGTAGTCGACCATCGGAATGATCCGCGCGTAATTCATGTGGCTCGGGCCGATCACACCGATCGCCCCAACCACATTTTGCTCGCGGTCGCGGTAAGGCGAGATCACCAGCGAGCAGCCGGTGTCACGGAACAGTTCATGTTCGGCGCCGATGAAAATCTGCACGCCGTCGGCGGTCGTCGTCTGCTCAATCAAATTCAAGACGCAGGCTTCGGTCTCCAGGGCCTCGAACAAATGGCGAATCCGCTCCAGATCGGTGATCGCGGTGATATCGCTGAGCAATTGCGACTGCCCACGCACGATCAAGGTGCCGCCGGGCACCTCGTCGCTCCAGAGCGCTAAGCCATCGGCGACCAAGCGGCTGGTCAGGGAATCCAACTGGGCGCGTTTGCTGGCGATTTCTCGTTTTACCCGTTGCCGCGTCTCATCCAAGGTATGGCCGCCGATCTGGGCGTTGAGAAAATTGCTGGCCTGGGCGAGGGCCGCCGGCGGGGTGCCCGGCGGCACCTCGATGATGCGATTCTCCACCTGACCATTGGCGCTGACCATCACCACCAGGGCCCGGTGGCCGTCCAATTGGACAAATTCGATATGTTTGAGATTGCTATCGACCTTCGGCGCGACCACCAGGCCGGCCTGTCGCGAAAGGCCGGAGAGGGCGGTGGTCGCTTCGTTCAACACCTCGGAAAAACTG
>NZLB01000077.1 GCA_002694075.1 Nisaea sp. | reverse complement strand
TGACATTGGGGATGAGTTTGGCCGCCTGCACGTCGATGATCGAACAGGCCGAGATGGCTGACGTCACCGATTAGGCATTCGGTCGCCAATTGTATGCCGAGTATCTTGAATTGGCGCGCGCCGAAAAGGCCGAGTATGATAACAGCGACGCCGACGCCTTCGCCGGACGCGCCCTGGCCGCCGCCGCCGGCACGCCGACCGCGCCGGAAAATGTCAGCGCGCGCGACATCGCCGATGAAAGTAAAGGCGCCCTGTTGGCCGGCTGTCGTGAATTGAATGAGGCCCTGGACAACGACGGCCGCGACCGACAACCGGAACTGGCGGCCAAAACCCAGGCCGCCTATGATTGTTGGCTTCAAGAGCAGGAAGAAAACTTCCAGCCGGAGGATATCAACGCCTGCCGCGATCGGTTCAACGCCAATTTGGCGCAGTTAAAAGGCGCGCTGACCACCGCCGCCGCCACCACTGCAGCCACCGCCCCGGCGCCGGCGACCATGCGCTCGGCCAGTTACACGGTCTATTTCCGTTTCGACAGCGATCGGTTGTCGGACAAGGCCAAGGCCATCGTCAGCAAAGCCGGCAAGGAAGCCAGCGCGATGACGGTCGATAAAATCGTGATCGACGGGTATGCTGACCGCGCCGGCGGCGAGGATTACAATGTGAAATTGTCCGGTCGGCGCGCCGACCGGGTGGCCGGTTGGCTGGTTGGTTTGGTGCCGGCGTCCTTGCGCTCCAAAATTTCCCCCCGCCTGCACGGTGAAGACAACCTTGCGGTTCAAACCAGTGACGGCACGCGTAACGCCGCCAATCGCCGGGCGGTCATCCACATCAACCCGTGATCCGACGTCCGCCGTCGATATCGCCGATATCGGCGGCGGGTCGCCAACGCCCGAGGCGAAGCGCGTTGCCGATCACCATCACGCTACTGAGGGCCATCGCCGCGCCAGCGAATTCCGGGCTGAGATAGCCGAATGCCGCCAATGGCATGCCGATCACGTTGAATAGAAATGCCCAAAACAGGTTCTCAACAATCGTCCGACGTACCCGCCCGGCGAGTTCAAGAACCGCGCCGACCAATCGCAAATCACCACGCATCAATGTGACATCGGCAGTCGCCGCCGCGATGTCGGTACCGCTGGCCAAGGCGATGCCAAGATCGGCATGGGCCAAGGCCGGCGCGTCATTGATGCCATCGCCGACCATCGCGATATGGTGGCCGGTGGTTTTCAACGCCGCCAGATGCGCCGCCTTGTCAGTCGGCGACATGGCGCCACGACTGGTCGCCAAACCCAGGTCGGCGCCAATCGCCGCCGCCACCCGCGGACTGTCGCCGGAAAGCATCAAGGTTTCCACGCCGCGCGCGGCAAGCGCCGCCAGCCCCGCCCGCGCGGTGGGACGCGGTGTGTCGGCGATGGCGATGACCGCCCGCACAGCCCCCTCGATCACCACCCAAACAGCGGTATGACCCGCCGCGTCATGGGCTTGCCTCACGTCAAGTAGATCGGCGGGCGGGGTGATTTCGAGAACCGTCAGCAAATCTCGGTTGCCGACCGCGACCGCCCGGCCAGCCACTCTGCCGCGCACCCCGCGGCCCGGATCGGCCATCAGATCATCCGGCCGCGCCAGCGCCAGGCCGCGTGCCGCCGCCGCCGCCACCATGGCCGCCGCCAGCGGATGCTCGCTGCCGGACTGCAGGCTAGCGGCCACGCGCAACACTTCCGCCGCATCCGCGCCCGCCGCCACGTCAATGGCGACCACCGTCGGCGCGCCGGTGGTTAAGGTACCGGTTTTGTCAAAAACCACGGTGTCGATGGCGCGCGCCGCCTCCAGCGCCTCCACCGATTTGACCAAAATGCCATGGCGCGCGGCCACCCCGGTGCCGACGACAATCGCCGCCGGCGTAGCCAGGCCCAGGGCACAGGGGCAGGCGATGACGAGTACCGTGACAGCGTTGATCAAAGCCACTTCCAGGCCGCCACCGGCCACCCCCCAGCCGACCGCGGTGAGCGCCGCCAAGCCTAAAACCAACGGCACGAAAACCGCCGTCACCCGGTCGACCAACCGCTGCACGCCGGCCTTACCGGCCTGCGCCCGGTCAACCAAGCCGATGATTTTCGCCAAACTGGTGTCAGCGCCGACCGCCTCGGCTTCGACGCGCAGCAAACCGCCGCCNTTGACCGCGCCGACCACNACCCGGTCGCCCGGCCCCCGCGCCACCGGCATGCTCTCACCGCTGATCAGGGCCTCGTCGATTTCACTTTGACCGTCGAGAATGCNGCCGTCGACCGGGATCCGTTCGCCAGGCTTGACCAGCACCCGNTCGCCGACTCTGACCTCATCGACAGCNACGTCGCGCGGCCNGNCCACGTCGTCAAGCCGNGCCGTNGCCGGACGCAGCGCCAACANTTGGCGCAAAGTGCGCGTGGCCCGCCGCTTGGCCCCGCCCTCCAGCCATTTGCCAAAAAGCACCAAGGTAATGACCACCGCCGCCGCCTCGAAATACAATGCGCCGCCGGTGTCGCCCAGCCAGTTGTAGATGCTCAATAAAAAGGCCGCGCTGGTGCCCAGACTGACCAACAAATCCATATTCGCGCTGGCCGCCAGCACGGCGCGCCAGGCGGCGCGGTAGAAGCGCGCGCCGCCGATCAGTTGAACAATCGCCGCCAACGCCGCCTGGAACGCCGGCGGCAGCATCAAATCGCCCCCGAATGGCGCCGCCAGCATCGGCAAGACTAGCGGGATGGCGAACGCCGCCATGGCCAGCATCAACCACCCTTCGCGGCGCCATTGGGCGTGCCGGCGGGCGTCTTCGACCTCGGCCGCGGCATCAAGATGGGCGTGGTAGCCGGTCGCCTCGACGGCGGCGACCAACTTATCGACGGCCAGCGCCGCGTCGCTGACCACCTCGGCGCGTTCGGCGGCTAAATTGACGCGCGCCAGGGTCACCCCCGGCACCGCGCTCAAGGCGCGCTCCACCTGGCCGGCGCAGCCGCTACAGGTCATTCCCTCGATGGCCAAGTTGACCCGATGATCACCCTCGCTTCGCGGTTCGTGGGCGACGGCCATGACCTCATCCTCGCGCCGGTTGCCAGTTACCCCGTTACATGTGGTCGTCAGTCCGCCAAGACAAGACGCGTCTAAGCCTCGGCAAGAAACGCCTGATAGCTGGTCACGACCGAGGCCGCCGAAGCCGCGATTAACCGTTCGCCGGCGGCCGGCGAGGCAGCCGCGCTATCCGAGGCGATGCGGCCGTCGGGATGGATCACGCGGTAGTCGTTGGCGTCGTAAAACGGCCGCGGACGCGGCGGCGCCGGAGGAAGGTTGCTTGGCCGAATTGATTCCGGATAGGCCGCTTGGGTGACCGAAATCTCCGACGGCGTGGCGTGGCTGCCCTCGCCGTCACCGAACAGCTCGGCGCTGATCTCGGCGATGCTGTCGAAGCCGAACCAATTGTCCAATTTGCAGCGGATATGGGGTCGGTCGAGACCGGGGTTGAGACTGGCCTCAGCGTAAATCTCGGAAAACGCGGCGTTGACGGTGGCGATATTACCGCCATGGCCGTTGAGGAAATAGAATCGCTCAAAACCGTGACGTGCCAGCGACACCACATAGTCGCGGATCACCGCGATAAGGGTGCTGGGCCGCAGTGTGATCGATCCGGAAAAGGCCAGGTGGTGCTGAGCCATGCCAACTGAGATGGTTGGCCCGACCACCGCGCCGCATTGTTCGGCGGCACGCCAAGCGATCACTTCCGGGCACAACGCGTCGGTCCCGATGAGCCCATTGGGCCCATGCTGTTCGGTCGAGCCAACAGGAATCATGATTCCGCGCGAGCGGGTCAAGTAGGTGTCAATATCTTGCCAGGTTTGTAGTTGTAACCGCATCGCTTATTCCTTTCAGTTGTCGGCCGCGCGCGCCAGCTCCGGCTCAAGCCAGGCGGCCATGGCCAAGACATTGGCGTCGCCACCATAACCACCGACCAATTGCGCGCCGACCGGTAAACCCGCCGGGCCGACGCCCGCCGGCAGGGTGACGCAAGGCCAGCCCAATAACGTCCAGTTGGCATTGAAAAGCGGATCTCCGGTCGACACCAAACTTTCCGGCGCCTCACCCGGCGCCGGCGGGGTGATGATCACATCGACGCCATGGGCCATCGCCGCCATTTCCATGCGCAGGCGGTCGGCCTCGGCCTGATTGGCGGCGTGCTTGGCGTCGTCAATAGCTTGGCCCTCGGCGATTTTCTCCAGGTAGTACGGGATCAATTTATCACCATGATCGCGGGCCTCGACCGCCAGGTTACGCCCGGCGTCGCCCAGCATGACCGGTTGATGGAGATCGACCAAGGCTTCGAAGGCAGGATTATGGGGCATGTCGACAACCTCGCCACCGGCCGCCTCAACCGCCCGCCGGGCCCGCGCCATGGCGGCCGCACCGCCGGCGTCCAATTGGTCGCGATAGGGGATGAAAAATCCGCAGCGCGGCCGGCGCGGCGCGGTCGCTGGCGGCGCGCTCTCTCGTAACGCACCGTCAAACAGGACGATATCGGCGACCGCGCGGGCGAATAAGCCGACCGTGTCCAGATAGGGTGACAGCGGCTTCACCCCGGCGGTCGAGTAAGTGCCGCGCGTCGGTTTGAAGCCAACCACCCCGCAATAGGCGGCCGGGCGAATCACCGAGCCGGCCGTCTGGGTGCCGAAACCGAGTGTCGCCTGACCGTCGGCGACAGCCGCCGCCGATCCGCTGGACGAACCGCCGGGGGTGTGAGCGGGATTGTGCGGGTTGGTTGTCGGCCCCGGATTGCGCCAGGCGAATTCGGTGGTCACCGACTTGCCCAGCACGAGACCGTCGGCGGCGCGGCTGGCAGCGACCACGGCGGCATCGTCGGCCGGTTGATGGCCGGCGTAGATGGTGGAGCCATAAGCGGTCGGCATATCGCCGGTGTCGATCAAGTCCTTGACCGCGATGGGCACCCCGGCGAGCGGCCCGCGCGCGCCGCGGCGGTCAAGGGCGATGGCGGCGTCAAGAGCGGCGGACGGATCGAGATGGGCCCAGGCGCGTACCGCGTCGTCACGCGCGGCGATCCGCTCCAGATGGGCGCGGACCACGCTTTCGGCGGTCAATGTGCCGGCGGTGACCTGGGCCACGATGGCCGTCGCGGTCGACATTGTCAGATTGGACATAAACTCTCTCTCGGTGGGTTCGCGTGCCGCCCGGGCGGCGGATGACGCCTAAGCCCGGCATTTTGAATTGCGCCACCGGACCGGTCAAATCATGATCTCAAGGTCACCGAATTGGAAAAGCTATGCCGCGCCATATCGTTTGCCTGACCTTTGATTTCGATGTTGTTTCGATCCCCATCGCGCGTGGGCAAACCACCCCAACCGCGCTGTCGCGCGGAGAATTCGGTCTGGTTGGCGCCGACCGTTTGCTTGACCTTTTGGCGGCGCGCGGCTTACCGGCGACCTGGTTTATCCCGGGCCACACCCTGGAAAGTTTTCCGGCGCCTTGCGCGCGCATTCACGCGGCCGGCCATGAAATTGGCCACCATGGCTGGACCCATCGACAGCCGGCGGCCCTGTCGCCAGCGGAAGAAGAACAAGAACTGTTACGCGCTAATTTGGCGATCGAGGCGGTTACCGGTCAAAAGGCGCGCGGCTATCGCTCGCCGGCCTGGAACATCAGCGCGGCCACCCTCGATCTGTTGATCACCCATGGTTTCAGCTATGACAGCAGCATGATGGGCCACGATTATCTGCCTTATTTCGCGCGCCGCGGCGACCAGGCGCCGCTGCTCGACCCTTTCGTTTTTGGCGCGCCGACGGATTTGCTGGAAATGCCGATTAGTTGGAGTTTGGATGATTACCCCCATTTTGAGTATGGGGTCACACAGGCCGGCATTCTGCCCGGTCTCAGTGCCGCCGGCGGCGTTTTGCAGAATTGGATCGACGATTTCGATTACATGGCGGAAACCCACGATTGGGGCGTCATCACTTATACCTTTCACCCCTTCGTCATTGGCCGCGGCCATCGTATGAAAATCCTCGCCCGCCTGCTCGACCACCTAAGCGCCAAGGGCGCTATCTTCATGACCATGGAGGCCGCCGCCGCCGAGGCGCGCACCCATTTAACCGGGCCCACATCCGATGCGTGACCTGGCCGCCGCCCTTGCCCATCTGGCGGCTGTCGACCCAGACATCGCGCGGGTTCTGACGGAAATCGGGCCGCCGCCGCCACACACGCGCCCGGCGACCTTCGCGACCCTGCTGCAAATTATCACCTCCCAGCAAGTCTCGGTGGCCGCGGCGACGTCGATCTGG
>NZLB01000076.1 GCA_002694075.1 Nisaea sp. | reverse complement strand
CCGGTCGAACCGGCTTTGGAAGAGACCGCAGCCGCGGCGCCCGCGGAGACGGTGAGTGCCGAAGCGGCCCCAGGGGCGGCACCAGAGGCGTCACCGGAACCGGCCCCGGAAGCTGTCACAACCGAAGCCGCGCCGGCGGAAGACGCGCCAACCGCCTAATCGCGGTCTGTCGCGCGCAGGAACAATTGGCCACGGGCGTCGGCGGACGCCCGCTTTGGCGCTTATATGGATCGATGAACTAGAGGGGAAGACCATGGCAGTGACCGCATCGATGGTGAAAGAGCTGCGTGAAAAATCGGGCGCCGGCATGATGGACTGCAAAAAGGCGTTGAACGAAACCGACGGCGATGTCGACGCGGCGGTCGACTGGCTGCGCAAAAAAGGGTTGGCCGCGGCCGCCAAAAAATCTGGGCGAGTCGCCGCCGAAGGGTTGATCGGCGCGGTCACCGAGGGCGTGCGTGGCGCCCTGGTTGAGGTGAACTCCGAGACCGATTTCGTGGCCCGCAACGAGGACTTCCAAGGGTTTGTGTCGTCCCTTGCCCGCTTGACCCTGGATAGCGACGGCCAGGTCGACGACCTGATGGCGATGGATTTTCCCGGCACCGGCCGCAAGGTCGACGAGGAACTGACTCACAATATCGCCACCATCGGCGAAAACATGACCGTGCGCCGGGCCGCCACCCAAAGCGTCGGCGCCGGGACCGTGGTCTCCTATGTCCATAACGCGACCGCCGCCGGGCTCGGCAAGATTGGTGTCCTGGTGGCCTTGGAATCGACCGGCGACGCCGATCAGTTGACCGCCCTCGGCAAGCAAATCGCCATGCATATCGCGGCCACCGCGCCGGCCAGCGTGAGCGTTGACGATCTCGACCCGGCCCTGGTCGAGCGCGAGCGCGCCGTCTTGTCAGACCAAGCGCGGGCGTCGGGTAAGCCGGAGGAGATCATCGCCAAGATGGTCGAAGGCCGCTTGCGCAAGTATTATGAGGAAGCGGTGCTGCTCGAGCAGGTTTTTGTGATCGACAATGAAACCAAAGTTGGCAAAGTCGTCGAGAACGCGGCCGCCGACGTTGGCGCACCGGTTAAAATCGCCGGTTTCTCGCGTTTGGTTCTCGGCGAGGGCGTGGAACGCGAGGAAACCGATTTCGCCGCTGAGGTGGCCGCGCAATTGGGCGGCTGACATAAACGCGAGCGACCGGTCGCCAAGCGGCGGCCGGCGTCGCCGGATCACACGGGGGGACCAATGCGCTACAAACGTGTCCTGTTGAAGATTTCCGGCGAGGCGTTGATGGGATCGCGGTCCTACGGCTTGGACCCGTTGATGGTCGAGCGTGTCGCCCTTGAAATCAAAAGCGTCCACGACTTGGGCGGTGAAGTGTGCCTGGTCATCGGGGGCGGCAACATCTTCCGCGGCATTTCCGCGGCCGCCAACGGCATGGAACGGTCGACCGGTGACTACATGGGCATGTTGGCGACGGTGATGAACGCGCTCGCCATGCAAAGCGCCCTTGAAAGCCTGGATGTCCCGACCCGGGTGCAATCGGCTTTGCCGATTTCGGCCGTGTGCGAGCCCTATATCCGCCGTCGCGCCATGCGCCATATGGAAAAGCGGCGCATCGTGATTTTCGCCGCCGGCACCGGCAATCCATATTTCACCACCGACACCGCCGCCGCCTTACGGGCTTCGGAGATGGGTTGTGACGCCTTGCTCAAGGCGACCAAGGTCGATGGCGTCTATGACGCCGATCCGGTGGAACATCCCGACGCGACACGCTTTGACACATTGACCTATATGGACGTACTCACTCGTGACCTGAAGGTGATGGATGCGTCGGCGATTTCCCTTGCCCGCGAGAACGGCATTCCGATTTTGGTCTTTTCGATCCACAATAACGGCGCGTTCGCGGAGGTGGTGAAAGGCCGGGGGACGCATACGATTATCTGCGAGAGGACATAACGATGGCCGAAGAGCCCGATCTCGACGATCTTGAACGGCGCATGGACGGCGCTCTCACGGCACTGGCGAAAGAATTCCAAGGATTGCGCGCGGGGCGCGCTTCGACCGCTTTGTTGGAGCCGATTGTGGTCGACGCCTATGGTCAAAAAATGCCGATTGCCCAATTGGGTACCATCGGGGTGCCTGAGCCGCGCATGCTGACCGTGCAGGTGTGGGACAAAACCATGACCAAAGCGGTCGAAAAAGCGATTCGCGAATCCGAGTTGGGATTGAATCCGCAAGGCGAGGGCCAATTGATCCGGATCCCGATCCCGGATTTGAGCGAGGAACGCCGCGCCGAACTATCCAAGGTCGCCAGCAAATACGCGGAGTCAGCTCGTATCGCTGTGCGCAACGTGCGACGCGACGGCATGGAGAGCCTCAAAAAGTTGGAGAAGGATGGCGATCTCTCCCAGGACGACCGCCATCTTTACGAAGGTGAAATCCAGGACATGACGGACCGCCACATCAAAAAAATCGACGAGGCGCTGACCGGTAAAGAAAAAGAGATCATGCAGGTCTAATGGCCACCGATGTCGCCAATGACGTGCGGCGCGGTGCGCTCCCGCGCCACGTCGCCATCATCATGGATGGGAATGGGCGCTGGGCGCGGGCTCAAGCGCGGCCCCGCTCGGTTGGGCATACCGCCGGGGTCGAGGCGTTGCGGGAAATCGTCCACGGTGCGGTCGATCTAGACCTGGAATATCTGACTTTTTTTGGCTTTTCGACCGAGAATTGGAAACGCCCGGCCGAGGAAGTGTCCTTTCTGATGGGGCTCCTGCGGCGCTACCTCAAGCGCGAAGTGGCGGGCCTGCACGAACGCGGGGTGCGCTTGCGCTTCATTGGCGCCCGCGCTCGTTTCGATTCCGATATTCGCGCTCTAATCGATGGCGCCGAGGCGTTAACCGCCGAAAATGGCGGGCTCAATGTGACCATCGCGCTGAATTACGGCGGCCGTGAGGAAATTGTATTGGCGGCGCAGCGGCTGGCGGCGGCGGTCGCGGCGGGTGAGTTGTCGGTTGAGGAAATCGACGAGTCGCGTTTTCAAGCAGCGCTGTTCACCTGTGATTTGCCGGCGCCCGATTTGCTGATCCGCACTTCGGGCGAGCAGCGTTTGTCGAATTTCCTGCTGTGGCAAAGCGCGTACACCGAATTTGTCTTCACCGATGTTTTGTGGCCGGATTTTGGGCGCGCCGAATTGGCCGCCGCGCTGGAGGATTACCAGGCGCGCGATCGTCGTTTTGGGACGGTTGGATGAGGGCCGGTCTCATCGTCGGCGGCAATTTGCGGGCCCGCATCCTGACCGCGGCGGCGATGGTGCCAGTGGTGGCGGCGGCGCTGTACCTCGGCGATTGGCCCTTGGTTGTCTTCTTGTTGGCGGTTTCCGCCGGCATGGGCTGGGAATGGGGTGGTCTGGCGGCCAGCGACTCGGGCCCTTGGCCGGTCCGCGCGGCCGGGGCGGCGCTCACCGCCGCTTTGACGGCGATGGCCATCGCCGGCGTCCTCCGCGTGGTGTCGCCGACGGTGGCGGCTGGCGCGGTGGTCTTCATTCTCTTGGCGGCGGCGGTTTTCACGCGCCGGCAGGCGGTGCCACGGCCGCGCCTGTTCTTTTTCGGCATGCCCGTGTTGGTTGTCGGATGTACGGCCGTGGCGTGGCTACGCGGCGACGATCTCGCGGGTCTATGGGTGGTCGCTTGGACCGTCGCCGTGGTGATCCTGATGGATATCGGCGGCTATGTGTTCGGCCGCTTGATCGGCGGACCGCGCCTGATACCGCGGGTCAGTCCCAATAAGACCTGGGCCGGATTGCTCGGCGGGGTCGGCGCGGCGGCCTTGTTCGGCGCTGTCTTAGGGGGCGCGATCGAGGGGGTCAGTGGCGCGGTTCTGGCGGTTTGGTCGGCGCTTGTCGCGCTTTTTTCCCAGGCCGGCGATTTGGCGGAATCCGCGGTCAAACGCCATGTCGGCGTGAAAGACAGCGGGGCCATGCTGCCTGGCCATGGCGGTCTTTTGGACCGGGTGGACGGCCATCTGGCGGCGCTCGCCCTGGTTCTCGGGGTCGCCGTGGTGAGCGGCCGCAGCCCGCTCGCGTGGGCCGGAACCTAAGCGATGGTGGGCGCGCGAAACGAAACACCGCGACGTGTCAGTCTCTTGGGCGCGACCGGCTCGGTTGGTCAAAGCACCCTCGATCTGATCGCGCGCCAGCCGGACGCCTTTGATGTCATCGCCCTAACCGCCCACCGCGATGTGGCGGGCCTGGCGGCGGCGGCGCGGCAATTTTCGCCGGAGGTTGTGGCCATCGCCGACGCCGCCTGTTATGGCGAGCTTTCGGCGGCGCTCGCCGGCAGTGGGGTGCGGGTTCTGGCCGGCCCGGAAGGCGTCGTCGAGGCGGCGGCGACGCCGGCCGACTGGGTGATGGCGGCGATTGTCGGGGCGGCCGGTTTGGCGCCGACACTGGCGGCCGTTCGGCAAGGGGCCACGGTCGCGCTCGCGAATAAGGAATGTTTGGTCTGCGCCGGCACCATCATGACCGACGCGGTGGCCGCCCATGGCGCCACGTTGTTGCCGGTGGACAGCGAGCATAACGCCATTTTTCAAGTTTTCGACCAAAGCCAACCGGACGCCGTCGAGCGTTTGATCCTCACCGCCTCGGGAGGGCCGTTCCGGACCGCCAGCCTCGCTGAGATGGCGGCCAAAACCCCGGCCCAGGCGGTGGCCCATCCCAATTGGTCGATGGGCGCGAAAATCTCCGTCGATTCCGCGACGATGATGAACAAGGGCCTGGAGATTATCGAGGCTCATCACCTGTTCAACATGCCCGAGGCGCGGATTGACGTGGTGGTTCACCCGGAATCGGTGATCCATTCGATGGTCGCCTATGTCGATGGCTCGGTCTTGGCGCAAATGGGTACACCTGACATGCGCACGCCGATCGCGCATACCTTGGCCTGGCCGGCGCGCATGGCGGCGCCTAGCCCGCGGCTGGACTTGGTCGCCGTCGGTCAATTGCGGTTCGAGGCACCGGACCCGCTGCGCTTTCCTTGTTTGGAATTGGCGCGGGCGGCGTTACGCGATGGACAAGCCGCGACCGTCGCTCTCAACGCCGCCAACGAGGTCGCGGTCGCCGCCTTTTTAGCCGAACGCATCGGTTTTTGCGACATCGCCGAGGTCGGCGCCGCGGTTTTGGCGGAGGTCAAGGGTTGGAATTGCGCCAGCGTAGACCACATTTTGGAAATCGATGGCTGGGCGCGCGGTCGCGCCGAGGCGGTCGCGGCGGCCCAACCGGCACGCCGAACAGTGACGTCGGCCGCTGATTAGGGTGCGACGGTGAAGGGTGAATAATGGAATTCCTGTGGACCTATCTGTTGCCATTTCTGGCGATCCTGACGGCTTTGGTGTTTGTCCACGAGCTAGGCCATTACAGCGTCGCGCGCTGGGCCGGCGTGCGGGTTGAGGTGTTCTCAATCGGGTTTGGCCCGGAATTATTCGGCTGGACGGCGGCGAGTGGCACACGCTGGAAGTTTTCGGCGATCCCGCTTGGCGGTTACGTCAAAATGTTCGGTGATAGCGACCCGGCGAGCGCGGGCCAGGCCGACGACAGCGGCTGGACCGACGATCAGAGGAAGGTGGCGTTTCATCACCAATCCCTGCGGGACCGGGCGCTGATCATCGCCGCCGGGCCGGCCGCTAATTTCGCTTTCGCCATCGTTCTTTTGGCCGGGCTTTTCATGACCGCGGGGCAGCCCCAGGCGCCGGCGGTGGTCGATCAGGTGGTCGCGGGGAGTGCCGCTGAGCGGGCCGGCTTGCGGGCCGGCGACCGAATTCTCGCGATTGACGGCGCGAGCATCGCGCAATTTGAGGATTTGCGGCGCATTGTGGTCGACAGCCCGGGCCGTGCCCTGGCCGCGCGGGTCGCCCGCGATGGCCGCGAAATTGAGCTTACCGTGGTGCCCGAAAGCGCCGAGGTGACCGATAATTTCGGCAATACCCACCGCATCGGTCGGCTCGGGGTACGCAGCGAACAGACCGAAGTAGTGCGGCTTGGCCCGGTCGCGGCGGTCGGCCAAGCGGTAGTGTCATCCTACGTGTTGGTCGAGCGAACGTTGAGCGCCCTTGGCGAAATCATCACCGGCGCACGCACCGCCGACGAGCTGGGGGGCCCTTTGCGCATCGCTCAAATGTCGGGGGCCGTGGCGCAAACCGGCTTGGTCCAGACGATTTGGTTTATGGCGGTGCTATCGGTCAATCTGGGGCTGATCAACCTGTTTCCGATCCCGGTCCTCGACGGCGGCCATTTATTGTTCCACGCCGTGGAGGCCACGCTGGGGCGGCCAATGGGNGAAAAANTTATGGAAATCGCCAATTTAACCGGTTTAACCCTGGTCGNCGGATTGATGGTTTTTGTGACCTGGAACGACCTNGTCCAGCTCAAAGTCTTCGATTTTTTCGGTCGCCTTTTGGGGTAACTNGGTCNNCGGCGATCAATTTAACCTTATTTCAACGGNCTNGGACGCTCAAAGCTTTCGCCCGGCGCNCGAACAGGCTACAACAACGCGTCTTCACCAGAGGTGCCGGGATTGTGCCGCGTTTTCCAGGAGCTACCGTGAACCGACAGCGCGTGATGGCCGTGGGCCGGCCTGCGCGGGCGGCGCTTTTCGCCGCCATCGCTGTTCTATGGTTGATCCCGGCGGTCGCGGCACAAACCGTGATCGGCCAAGTCGAGGTTGAGGGCAGCCAACGGATCGACCCTGAAACCGTGCGCACCTATTTGACGGTCGCGCCCGGTGATCCGTTCGCGCCGGAAAAACTTGACCAATCGATGAAAGCCTTATTTGCGACGGGGCTGTTCGCCGATGTCGCTCTTAGCCAACGCGGCGATGTGTTGGTGGTCAAGGTGGTCGAAAACCCAATTATCAATCGGATTTCCTTCGAGGGGAATTTGCGGATCGACGATGAGACGCTGCTACGCGAGGTGCGCTTGCGCGAGCGTTTGGTTTTCACCCGCAACCGCGCGTTGCAGGATGTCGATCGCGTGCAGGCGGCCTATCGAGCCACTGGCCGCTTTAACGTCCGGGTTGAACCGAAAGTGGTGCAACTGCCCCAAAACCGGGTGGATTTGATTTTCGAGATCAGTGAGGGACCGTTGAGCCATATCGGCGCGGTGACCTTTGTCGGAAATCGGCGCTTTAGCGACGGCGACCTGCGCGACGTCATCGCGACCAAGGAACATGCCTGGTGGGCCTTTCTGGCGACCGGCGACACCTATGATCCCGACCGGTTGACCTATGATCGCGAGCTTTTACGCGAACACTACCTGCGGCAAGGGTTCGCGGATTTTCGGGTATTGTCGGCGGTCGCCGAATTGGCCCCTGACGGGCAAAACTTTCTGGTCACTTTCACGCTTGACGAAGGGGTGCGTTACCGGATCGGCGAAATTGCCGTGGAAAGCGACATCGCCAACGTCGATCTCGACCGATTGCGCGCGCTCGCTGACACCAAGGCGGGCGCGGTCTATGACGTGCGCGATGTCAATCGCAGCATCACCGCGATGACCGAATATCTTGGCACCTTTGGTTTCGCGTTCGTTGAAATCCGCCCGCAAATCACACGCCGCGCCACCGACCGCCGTCTCGACATCACCTTTAAAATCGGTGAAAGCGCCAAAGCTTTTGTTGAGCGCATCGATATCGGTGGCAATCTGCGCACCTTGGACCGGGTCATCCGGCGTGAGTTTGAGTTGGTCGAAGGCGACGCTTTCAACACCGCCAAATTGCGCCGCAGCCAGCGCCGTATTCGTAATCTGGGCTATTTCGCCAAAGTCAATATCAAGACCCGGCCGGGGAGCGCGCCCGACCGCACCGTGCTCGCGGTCGAGGTCGAAGACCAGGCGACCGGTGACCTAAATTTCGGTTTTGGGTTTTCGACCATCGAAAACGCTTTGGTGCAAATTTCCCTGCGCGAGCGGAATCTCCTCGGCCGCGGCCAAGATCTCCGCGCCACCGCCAAAGCGTCGTCGCGTGGCAGCCAATTCAACATCGGCTTCACAGAGCCTTACTTCCTCAACCGCGACCTAAACGCCGGCTTCGATTTGTTCAACGAGACCATTAAGGAGCAGAAGGAGCGTTCCTATGATGAAAAACGCCAGGGGGGTGCGCTGCGCATTGGCTACGACCTGGGTAAAGATTTGCGCCAGACCCTGCGTTATCGATTGGCCCGCACCGAGGTGACCAATGTCCAAGACGACGCCTCGCTTTTGGTGAAATCACAGGAAGGCAGTCGGCTGGTATCGCTCGTTGGCCAGACCTTATCCTATAACAAGCTCGACAGCCGGCTGTCGCCAACCGAGGGTTATTACGCTAGTTTAGCGACGCAATTCGCCGGTTTGGGCGGCGACACCCGCTATCTGCGAGGCGAAGCCAAAGCTAGCTACTACACGCCTCTGGACGAGGACGAAAGCCAATGGATCCTTGGTTTTAGGGGCCGTGTCGGCGCGATCACCGGGCTTGGCGAGGATGTCCGTATCAATGAGCGCTTTTTCCTGGGCGGCAAGAGTTTGCGTGGGTTCGCGCCATCCGGTGTCGGTCCTCGCGACGCCGCCACCGATGATGCTCTGGGCGGTAACCTTTTCTACGCCGGCACCGGTGAATTGAGCTTTCCCCTAGGGCTTACCGACACCTTGGGTATTCGTGGCCTGGTTTTCTCGGATTTTGGCTCGGTCTGGCAGATCGACGCCGACACCACCGGCGTGACCTCTTCCGATGGGCCACGTGCCAGTGTCGGGGTCGGTTTATCCTGGGGCACCAATTTTGGTGGAATTCGCATTGATTTGGCGTGGCCCATCGTCAAGGATGATCGCGACAAGACCCAGCTGTTCCGGTTCAGTCTCGGCAGCCGTTTTTGAGGGTTCATACCATGCGCCAACGCCGTCTCTTGAAATTGCTGCCATACCTGGCGGTGGCCTTGTTGACGCTGGTGATGGCCGGCGCGCCGGCGGCCGCGAAAATTGAGATCGAACCGACCCGGGTGATGGTTGTCGACGTTGGCGGCGTGCTCCGCGACTCCGTGGCCGCCACCGGTATTCGCAAGCAAATGGAATCGATCCGGGCAAGTTACCAAAGCAAGATCCCGGCCCAGGAAAAGGCTTTGATCAACGAGGAAAAAGCCCTTGGCCAGCAGCGCAGCATCCTCGCTCCCGAGGTTTTCCAGAAAAAAGCCGTCGAGTTTCGTCGCCGTGTCGAGGAGACTCAGAAAAAAGTCCAAGGCCAGCGCCGCGAACTCGATCAAATTTATAAAAAGGCGATGACCGAGGTTCGTAACACATTGATCAACGTTATCGCCGAAATGGCCAAAGAGGCGCAGGCGCGCGTGGTTTTGGATAAGCGACAGGTGTTAATGGTCGAAAACAATGTGGATTTTTCCGCCGAGGCGCTCACGCGCTTGAACAAAGCCCTGCCGCAGGTGAAGGTGACGGCGGCGGCGGCGCAAAAATAACCCGATGGTCGACCCGCGTTTTTTCGACACGCGCGCGCCGGCGCGACTCGACGAAATCGCCGCCGCCAGCGGCGCGGAACTGGCGCGGGGCGGCCCCGACCGGTTAATCGCCGATGTCGCGCCCTTGGATCGGGCGGGCGCCGAGCATGTCAGTTTCCTGGACAATCCCAAATATGCCGGACAGCTGGCGCGGACCGGGGCGGGGGCTTGTTTTATCACGCCCGATCAAGTGTCGGCGGCGCCGGAAAACCTGGCTTTGCTGGTGACCGCTCGGCCGCGCCGCGCCTTTGCCAAAGCCGCCAGCTTCCTGCATCCAACACCGCCGGTAGTGCCCGGCATCGCGGCCGGCGCGGAAGTAGCGCCCAGCGCGCGGATTGCGGCGAGCGCGGCGATTGGCAGCAACGCGGTGATTGGCGCCGGCGCCGACATCGGCGCGGACGTCGAGATTTGCGCCGGTGCGGTGATTGGGCCGGGGGTTGTGATTGGTGCCGGCACGGTGGTTGGCGCGGGCGCTGTCGTATCGCATGCGGTGATTGGCGCGCGCGGCGTGATCTATCCGGGCGCTCGCATTGGCCAACCTGGTTTCGGTTTTGACGCCGATGCCAGCGGGGTGGTCAAAATTCCCCATCTTGGGCGGGTGATGGTTGGTGACGATGTTGAAATTGGCGCCAATTCGGTGATCGACCGGGGCAGCGCCGGCGACACGGTGATCGGCCGTGGCACAATGATCGACAATTTGGTGCATATTAGCCACAACTGCGTCGTTGGTAATGGCTGCGTGATCGCCGCCCAATGCGGCATTGCCGGCAGTACGGTCCTAGGCGACTATGTGGTGATGGGCGGGCAAGTTGGTGTCGCCGGGCACCTGACGATCGGTGATAGTGTGCAAATCGCGGGCAAAGCGATGGTCACTAAAAGCGTGAGCTCGGGACAGAAAATTGGGGGCGGGTTGCCGGCCGGCGAGGTGACTGTGTGGCGGCGGCAAGTCGCGACTTTTAGGCGTCTCAGCCGAAAACTTATGACCTAAAGTGCGAGAGCGATGTCCATGACGACCCAAAATCCGGCCGACATCACGGCGGAAATCGATATTAACGGGATCCAACGGTTGATCCCCCACCGTTACCCCTTTTTGTTAGTTGACCGTCTGGTCGATATCGTGAAAGGCGAACGGGCCGTCGGGATCAAAAACGTGACCATCAATGAGCCGTTTTTTGAAGGCCATTTTCCCGCCCGTCCGATTATGCCCGGGGTTTTGATCGTTGAATCCATGGCGCAAACCGCCGGTTGCCTGGTGTTGCACACGCTCGGCACGGATGCCGACAATAAACTGGTTTACTTTATGACCATTGACGACGCGCGCTTCCGCCGGCCGGTCACCCCGGGGGATCAAATGCGGATTCTTGTGGAACAGCAGCGCAGTCGCGGCAATGTCTTTAAGTTCAAAGGCCGCGCCACCGTCGACGACGCGCTCTGCGCCGAGGCGACGTTTTCGGCGATGATCGTCGAGCAAGAATAAGGAAACGTCGTCCAATGAGCCCTGAGAGCACCGATATTCACCCGACGGCGATTGTCGACCCGGCGGCGCAGTTAGGGGCCGGCGTCCGTATCGGTCCGTATTGCGTGGTAGGCCCGGAGGCGCGCCTCGGCGAGGGCGTGATTTTGAAATCCCATGTGGTGGTTGACGGCCGCACCGCCATAGGCGCGGGCACCACGATTTATCCGTTCGCTTCCATCGGCACCGCGCCACAGGATCTGAAATTCCATGGCGAGGCGTCGAGCCTGGAAATTGGCGCCGGCAACACCATTCGCGAACATGTCACCATGAATCCGGGAACCGAGGGCGGCGGCATGATCACTCGCGTCGGCAGCGGCAGCTTGTTCATGGTCGGCTGCCATATCGGCCATGATTGCCAGATTGGCGATGGCGTGGTGTTCGCCAACAACGCCACCCTAGGCGGGCATGTGATTGTTGAGGATCATGCCTTGATCGGCGGTTTGGCGGCGGTTCACCAATTTGTGCGCATTGGCCGCCTGGCCATGGTCGGCGGAATGACAGGGGTCGAGCGCGACGTCATCCCCTATGGCTCGGTGATGGGCGACCGCGCCCGCTTGGCCGGTCTCAACCTGGTTGGCTTACAGCGCCGTGGCTATGAGCGGGCTGAGATTTCGGCCCTTCGTCAAGCCTACAAATTCCTTTTCCTTGGCACCGGAACCTTCCAAGAGCGGCTCACCAGGCTGGACGGGGATACCGGCGAGAGCGGACCGGTCCGCGATATTCTGCACTTCATCGCCGCCGCCAGCGACCGGGCGCTTTGCCAGCCACAAGCGTCGGAGA